>JAPLMO010000444.1 GCA_026386995.1 Planctomycetota bacterium
CATCAATCATTCGTCATTGGCCGGGCGGCAATACGGAAAGACCTTCTCGTTGCCGCTTAGGAGTCCTTGTGCTCCTGGCCGTCCTCGCGGTCTTCCGCGGCGGCGGGTTCGGGCTCGGCGGCTTCAGCGTCTGCGATGTCGAGCGGGATGGTTTCTGACTCGAGGCGGCCGAGGACGCGCAGGGCCTCCATGGCGGCACGCTGCTCGGCGGCCTTCTTTGAGGGTCCCCAGGCGCTGGGGTACCGGCGTCCGCGGATGGTCACGGCGATCTCGAACGCCTTGGCGTGGTCGGGGCCTTTTTCGTCGAGGACCTCGTAGTTGGGCGATGCTCCCAGGTCGCGCTGGGCGTGCTGCTGAAGCAGGGACTTGTAGTTGCGGCTGTGCTCGCCGGCCAGGACGCGGTCGATCTCTTCGCTCATGTGGGCCAGGATGAACTTCCGGGCCGGTTCCAGGCCGCCGTCCATGTAGGCGGCCCCGATGATCGCCTCCAGCGCGCAGGCGGCCAGACTGGCCGGCAGGTTCTCCGACTCCGTGATCCCCTTGCCGAGGCTGAGGTGCCGCACCAGGTCCAGGCCGTCGGCCACGTGGGCGCACGTTTCGCGGCTGACGACGACGCTCTTGATGCGCGTCATCTCGCCCTCGAGGTCCCGCGGGAAGCGGCTGTAAATCTCCTCGCAGATCACGAGGCCCAGGACGGCGTCGCCGAGGAACTCCAGCCGTTCGTTCGACGCAAGGCGCGTCGTGGCAATACTGGAATGTGTCAGGGCACTGACCAGGAGGTCGAGGTCTTTGAAACGATAGTCAAGAATTGCTTGGACGGCTTCGAGCGCGCCGGAGTCAGTCAAGGCACTACCTCGCCATTCCTGGATTTACCTGTGACCGGCAACTTATTTTAGGAACTTCCGATAGGCGGTCAACCGAAAAGGCTTGACCGTCGCTCGCCCGTGGCGCATCCTGAAGATGGAAGGTATTGCCTGGTTGGAGGGACCCATGCGGTTCTACGGAGATTCCGTCGAGGTCGAGAAGCCCCGCAGCCACCGCCGCCGGTGGTTCCTGGGCGGCCTCTTGGCGGCGATAGTGCTCGTGCCGGTTGTCGGCATCGTACTCGTGAAGTGGACGCCCGACTTTTACAGGCGGACGGCCGGAATCGTCGCCACCGATGCCAACCGGGCCCGATTTACCGAGGCTGTTATCAACCAGATCGGCAATGTTCTGCTCGATAAGAGCGGCAAGACGGCCTTGGACCTCACGGTCACCGAGGAGATGATCAACATCGGCATCGCCGGGTTCGTTCAGGACCAGCAAAAGGAGGGCAAGTCGGTTTCGCCCGCCATCCAGGCGCTGAGGGTCTGTTTCGAGCCCGATACCGTCATCGTGGCCTCGATCGTCGGAAGCGGCGCCACCAGCGTCGTTGCCGCGCAGCACCTGGGCGTCGAGGTGCAGCAGGACGGCACGATGATCGTCAAACCCTCCGGCGCCAGCGCCGGCGTCCTGCCTGTGCCCGACACTCTCGTGGTCGAGGCGCGGCGTGCGCTGGCTTCGCGTCTGACGGCGAAGAAGACGCCGGACGAGGAGGAAGGGGCCGTCAACTTCGCCCAGTGCTCGATGGACGCCCTGGAAGGCAAGCCGGTCACTCTCGGCTCGGGCCGCAGGTTCATCGCCGTGGACAAGATCAAGATCGAGAAGGGCTTGATGCGCATCTGGGGCCACGTGGCCGAGAAACCCAAGGGCGGCCTGCCCCCCGTGCCCGCCCCGGCTGCAACGGACAAACCCGCCCCGTAGTAGTCCGTCAACTTTGATTGTGCGGGTGCCACGGCTGCGCGGTTTGCAGCCGTGCTTGCCTGTCCACGACCACGGCTGCACAAGGCGCAGCCGTGGCACCCGGAGATTCAATTGTGACGGACTACCAGTCGGGCTTGTTTCTCAGGTACCGTTCGGCGGCCAGGCCGAGTTGCCGGCCGACCTGCCGGTAGCCGTCCTGCGTGCCGGCCAGGGAATTCCATGCGGCCTCGAAGGTGACGGCGACGGTCTCCGTGGAGTTGCGGTTGACCCAATTCTTGGCGATCTCGCGCCAGTGGTCCTTGTCGTAAGTCGGCCCGCTTTCCCTGATGATGCCGCTGAAGGGCGGGGGGCCCCGGACCTCGGCCGAAGCCGCCCGCAGGAATGCATCAAGGTTGGCGATCTGGACGGGCGACAACGTGTCGCGCGGCCCGGTGTAGAAGTATGAGTCGTGTTCGTTGGGGCCCGGGTTATGCAGGTCGAGGAACAGTGCGAAGCGGCAGGCGCCGACCATCTCCTTGATGCCGCGCTGGGCTGCATGGACGCTGCGCCAGTGGGGCGAATCGTCCCAGTCGCGGTTGTGGTCGCGCGGCAGTTCGTTCTTGCCGCCCGCGCCGCGAACGACGTTGTCGACGTCCATGATCGGAACGATGGTCCATGCGGTCTTCTTGCGGAGGGCCGCAGCCCGCGGGTCGTCCGAGACGAGCCACTCCACAAGGCCCTGGGCGATCCAACTGCCGCCCGCTTCCCAGGCGTGCTGGCGGCCCTGGACCCAGATGGCCGGCGGCCTGGCTGGGCCGCCGTCGGGCGGAGAGATCCGCAGTGCCGGCACGGGCCGATCCTCCAGTGTGCGGCAAAGTTCGAAGCCTTTGGCCTGCGGGCAGGCCTTCTCGGCCCGCGCGATGAGGTCGGCGGCGTTGCGCGGCAAGTAGGGCGGCCCCCAGGCAACCCAGACCTCGCGGCCCTCCACCTTATGGTGGTACGTCACGCTGCCCCTGATCCGCGAACCCGGGGCGGTTTGGGTCCAGCGCCGGTCGTCCGTGCTGACGGCGGCGCGATCGGGCAGGCCGAACGGCTCGCACATCACCTCCACGCCGATCACTTCGCCGGGCTGGATGCCCGTGATCTTGAAGTACCACCACACGCGCCAGCCGCGATCGGGATGGTCGGCGGGCTTGATGCGAATCAGGCGCCTGGCCTGGTCGATGGCGACGACCTCGGCCGAGCCGCCGGGGAAGTCCGTGAGGACCGCCAGCAGAGGCTTGGCGGAGGGGGTGTTCTCGGCGGCGGCGGACGCTGTGGCGGCGAGGGCTACAAGTAGCACGCTTGCGATTCGGCGCACTTGCAACCCCCTCAAGGGACCCACCCCACCGAGGGTGGCATGCCCACGCCGCTGTATGCGTGGGCATGTTTCTTGTCCGCTCGCGGCACATGCCCAGCAAACAGCGTGCTGGGCATGCCACCCTGCATTGGCTGAGCGTGCGGCTACTCGCCCCCGTTTTCGCCCTCTTCGCCGTCCTGTTCGGCGGCGACGCGGGCCATGGCCACCAGTTTGTCGTCGTCGTTGAGGCGGATGATCCGCACGCCCTGGGTCGCGCGGCCGATGGGGCGGATGCTCTTGGAATCGATGCCGATCCGCATCATCTGCCCCGCCTGCGTCACGAGCATCAGTTCATCGCCGTCGCGGACGGTCATCATGCCGACGACCTTGCCGTTGCGGTCGGAGGTGCGGATATTGATGAGGCCGATGCCGCCGCGGCTCTGCGTCCGGTACTCGGAGAACTCCGTACGCTTACCGTGGCCGTTCTCGCAGACCGTCAGGAGCGTGGCGGTGGTGTCGACGAGCGCTGTGCCGACGACGGCATCGCCCTTTCGCAAGGATATGCCGCGCACGCCCGTGGCGCCGCGCCCCATGCTACGGACGTCGGTTTCCTTGAATCGGATGGCCATGCCGTCGCGGGTTCCCAGAACGATCTCGTCGTTGCCGCTGGAGATGAGGACGTCGATGAGATTGTCACCCTTGTCGAGGTGGATGGCGATGATGCCGCCGCGCTTCGGGTGGCTGAAGGCCGTCAGTGCGGTCTTCTTGATGGTGCCCTGGGCGGTGGCGAAGACGAGTTGGCGTTTTTCGTCGAACTCGCGGACGGGGATGAAGTTGGCGACGGTCTCGCCGCTGCGCAGCGAGAGGAGGTTGACCATCGCCCGCCCCTTCGACTGGCGCGACATCTGTGGAATATCGTAGACTTTCTGCCAGTAGCACTGGCCCATGGTGGTGAAGAACAGGATGTAGTCGTGCGTCGAGGCGGTGAACATGTTGCGGATGAAGTCGCCTTCCTTGGCGGTCGACCCGATGACGCCCTTGCCGCCACGGCCCTGGCGCCGGTAACTGGTCAGGGGCATCCGCTTGATGTACCCCTCGTGGCTGATCGTGACGACGCAGGACTCCTCGGCGATGAGGTCTTCGATGTCGAAGTCCTGGTCCTCGTCGTTGACGATCTCGGTGCGCCGCGGATCGGCGAACTTCTCGATCAGGTCGTGGAGGTCTTCGGCGATGACGTCGAGCACGAGGCGCTCGTTATTCAGGATCGCCTCGTACTCCAGGATCTCCTGCTTGACCTGAACCCATTCGTCGCGGAGTTTCTCGACCTCCAGGCCCGTCAGTTGCGACAGGCGCATCGCCAGGATGGCGTCGGCCTGAAGCCCCGAGAAGTACAGTGGCTCCTTCGTGGCCGCGGCGAGTAACTGGTTGGCCTCGTTGGCCTTCTTGCCCGAGAGGCTTGAGAGGCGGAAGGGCCACGCCTTGGCCATCAATTGCTGCTTGGCGGTCGGCACGTCGGGGCTTTTCTTGATGATCGCGATGATCTCGTCGATGTTGGCAACGCAGTAGAGCAGGCCAAAGAGGATGTGCTCGCGTGCCCGGGCCTTCTTCAGCAGGTGCAGCGTCCGACGCCGGATGACCTCGATGCGGTGGTTCTTGTACGCGACCATCATTTCCTTCAGATTCATCGTCCTCGGGCGGCCCTTGTCGAGGGAGATGTTGATGATCGAGAACGTGTCCTGAAGCGGCGTGTGGTGATAGAGTTGGTTGAGGACGAAGGCCGAGTCGGCGTCGCGCTTCAGTTCGATCACGAGGCGCATGCCTTCGCGGTCCGACTCGTCGCGGACGTCGGAGATGCCCTCGATGACGCCGTCCTTGACGCAGTCGGCGATCCGCTCGATGATGCGGGTCTTGATCTGGCCGTAGGGGATTTCGGTGATGACGATGTTCGTCCGGCCGCCGCGCACATCCTCGGTGTGGGCGCGGGCGCGGACCTTGATGTTGCCGCGGCCGGTCATGTATCCGTCGATGATGCCCTTGCGGCCGCGGATGATGCCGCCGGTCGGGAAGTCGGGGCCCTTGACGATCTTCAGGAGGTCCCGGACTTCGATGTCGGGCTTCTCGATGATCGCCAGGATGGCCTTGCAGACCTCGCCGATGTTGTGCGGCGGGATGCTCGTGGCCATGCCGACGGCGATGCCGCTGGACCCGTTGCACAAGAGGTTCGGAAACTTGCCGGGCAGCACTGTCGGCTCTTCGCGCGTGTCGTCATAGTTCGACTGGAAGTCCACGGTATCCATGTCGAGGTCTTCGATCAACTCCATCGCCAGC
>JAPLMO010000086.1 GCA_026386995.1 Planctomycetota bacterium
GCCGCCACGCCCGCCGTTGCGGCGATAAGCGACAATTTTATCGACAACTCCACCGGGGGCCAGTGGACCCTGGTTCAGGATTCCCCGGCCAAACTATGGCTGGCGGAGACGAACCAGCGGCTGGAACTGCGCGCCCTGGACCCGACCAACTCCAGCGACGACGCCCTGTACCTGAGTAGCGGCGCCAGCGGCTTCCAACTCAAGACCAGCAGCGATTTTTCGGCAAGCATCGACTACAACTTCGGCGCTTTCACGCCCGCCACGGGCGGAACGATCGCCCTGGTCTTCGGCATCGGCCGCGACCTGGCCGGCACGGACTCCGCGGCCATCGGGTACTCCCGGTCAACCACTCCGCTTCTGAACGGCGCCCTCGGGGCCGCTTACCGCGTGGCCGACGTTCAAACCAACGTCCCGATCGCCATCTTCTTCGCCAACTCCGGCACGTTCACCGTCAATTACACCTCCACCACCGACCGGCTGACGCTGGGCGCCAACGGAAGCACCACCAACATCGACGGCGTGGTCAAGGGCCAGTGGAACGCCGACCAGGTATGGGCCTCCTTCGGCGGGCGCGGCAACGGCCTGAACCTCGCCAGCGGCAACGCGTACCTGGACAATTTCACCGCTACGGGCGACATCGTCGCCGCCCCCGAGCCGGCAACTCTTTCGCTGCTGGCCCTGGGCGGGATGGGCGCACTCGCCCGCCGCCGCAGGAAGTAACCTCGCGGGTCGCGGGTCATCCGAAGCATATTAGCGCGGGCGGTCCTCGCAAGGCCGCCCGTGTTGCTGCGTAGAAGGATCGGTTCGAATCCAGTCACCCCAACCATCGTCTGACAGAACCCCTTCGGCGAGGATGCCGAATGGGGCCACGGTACCACACCCGCCGCCGCTACCCTGCGAAGGGGATACGATGTCTGTGCCGCTTCCCATCCGAAATAAGAAAGCGATTTGACAAAGGGCATTTTATGGTTCATAATACTCACCGATCCGGTAAGTCACGCCGGGTTGCTATCTTAAGGGTGCGGCAGTTCGGTGCTGCCGCAGGCATCGGGGTGGTCGGGCCGCCACCCGGGTTGGGAGTGGAAGGAGGGAATCCCCTCCAAGGTTTTTTCTTCGTTTCAGTCTGATTCCTTTTTGCTGCGCCAAGTACTATTTGCGCTGCGCTCGTCAGCAGGAGTGTTGGAACCCTGCGCCGGCGGTTAAGGGAGTTGCCGCAGGCGACGGGAGAATCCGAACTTAACCTGAGTATGTATTCAGGGCGATCTCCGGGGGAGGTATCACTCGGGGACCGCCCTTTTTCTATACCGTCGCCTCGGCACAGCCGGGGCATTGGCCGCCCGGCTGCATTCGGGCGGCACGTTCAAGACAAGAAAAAACCGCGGGGGGAACCAGCACAAGGAGACAGGCCATGAGGAACCGTTTCGCAGTCATCGCTGGGCCTTTGATTGCAGCCGTTACCCTTGCCGTTGTCATCGCCGGCGTTCCGGCAAGCCCTGCCTTCGCCCAGACCGAGGTGCCGCTGCTGGTGAACGTCCAGCCGGGCGTCTCGCTCTCCGACGACGAGATCGCGGCAATGGTCGCGGAAGCCAACAAGATCCTCAAGCAGGCGGACATCAAGATCAAGTTCAACAAGGCCACCGACATCAACCGCGGCGTGGACGACCAGGGCAACAACAACGACAGGATCGAAACCGGCGAGGACGACAAACTGGACCCCAAGGGCGTAACGGAACTCAACGAACACACGGGCGATGACGACCAGGGCTTCAAAATCTACATCACAAACGAGATCCACGGCTCACCCACGACGCTCGGCCTGGCGGCCCATAATCCCGATGTACCCGTCATTTACCTCAAGAGCGGCCAGTCGGCGGAAAAGGGCGGCAATACCATCGCCCACGAGTTCTCTCACGTTTATACCCTGGGCCCAAACCATGTGGTCTCGGGCACGACGACGGCCGACGGCAAGGGCCACATCGCGGTTCCGGGGAACCTGATGCACCCGACCTCCGACGGCACCGAACTGACCGACGAACAGAAAGCGGAGTTGAAGAAGGGCGTCAAGGGCCACGGGCACACCGTGGACTGGTTCGATCGGCGATGGCGCGAGATTAAAGATACCTTCGGCTACAATATCGCTACTCCGCCCAGCCAACTGTTCTCGGGCGGCGTGTGGGAGCAACCGAGCACCGCAACGTTCGAAGTGGACGTCGGATTCTCCGGCCGCATGGGCCCCGCGGGCAACCAGGCGATACAGATCGTCTTCGACACCGACGGCAACCCCCTGACGGGGCGCTCGGTGCTTCGGCCCAACGGCTCAACCGTAACCGGCATCGACCGGACGATCGACATTCGCATCACGGGCGACATGGAGGCGGGGGGAACCCTCGTCGCGCGGCTCCTGGACGGCAACGGCAACCTGATGCGGCTGCTCAATGATGCCCAGTTCGAGCGCATCGCCCGGTTCGAGGACGCGCGGCCGGGCCCGGGTATCACCTCCGCCGCATGCGACTGGGTACGCCTTGCGGTCCAGACTGCCGAACTGGGAATCACCGACATCTGCCCCACCGAGTTCCTCTCGTTCAATCTCAACGATCCGGACATGGGCGACACACTGCAACTGGAGGTGAATCCCTTCGATCCGCAGGCAGACCCCGTGCTGAACCTCCTGCAGCTTGAAGCCCTACCCGGCGGCATGGTCAATGTGATGGGCACAGGCTTCTTCGCTGGGGCTCTCGGCGGCCTCATCCAATTTGACGATACCGCGGTCGGCGGCTTCAACACCGACCCTCTGGGAAATTTCGGCGGCATGTTCCACGTTCCCAGCGATGCCGCACCGGGGTGGTACTTCATCACCGCCAGCGCCATGGACTCGACCAGCCTGGAAACGCAGTATGACTTCAAGATGCTCAAGGTCTTGCCCGAGCCGGCGACACTGTCGCTCCTGGCACTCGGCGGGCTGGCAACACTCCTCCGCCGCCGCAGGAAGTAACCTCACGGGTCATCTCATGCACATCATCGCGGGCGGTCCTCGCAAGGGCCGCCCGCTTTGCTGCCTGGCATGACCGCGCAACATCCGTATTGTGCGCGGAATTGCCAGCAGCCGGAGCGGTCATGCGGCACTCTTCCGCGGCGGGTACGGAGACCCGCCGCGCAAATCGCAATCCTGCACTGTCGTACCAGCCCGAACCAAAGGTTTTCACAGCCTCCCAATTCGCCGTCTGGGGGTCTGTGAAAGCCTCCCGGCGGGATTTAGCGGCGTCGAATTCCCTTGGAATCAGGCCCAAATCCGAGAGTTTCCCCTTGGATCCCTTATTCCCAACCGAAAAGATAATATTTTTTTCGGAATGCCGATAAGTCCGGTTGACAAGCCGCCTGGTATGCGTTATAGTATAAGTGGCCTGTCTCAAATTGGGGCGCCCCCCTGCAATCCCCCCGCAGGGGGGCCCCCTCGTTTTTTTCGGACTTTTCCCCCCTTTTCCCGCGTAGCCTATGGTATTCGGCCTTATCGGATCTCCCCTGCCCGGCAACAGTCCAACGGCCGAACCCAGGAGACCTGCAACCAGTGACAGGTTTCTGTCACACCTTGCCGCCAAAAAACTGGGCTCTTTCCCCGAACGCCGCACAATAGAGGAGGCACGGGCTGAAAGGGGGCCGCTGTGTCGCGCCGCATTGCCAGCCACTCCGACGGCCGGTCCATCCGGATAATTAAATGTCTGAGGCTCCTGGAATCGGCCTGCTACACCGTCGACGCCCTTGCGGCACACTTTCGCGTGAGCCGCCGGACGGTCTACCGCGACCTGCGGCTGCTGGCGGGGGCCGACGTGCCGCTCGTGTCGCAGGGCCGGCGTAGCGTGGGCGGCACGACCATCCGCGCGTATCACGTGCCGGCCGCCGGACCGCCCACGGCCGGGCTGTGATTCTTCTTCGGCCGCGGCCCTGGCGTGCATGTAGTACTACAACGCTGAGAGTGATTTTGCGCGGCGGGTCTCCGTGTGTGTCTAGTGTAGTGTCTCACTCGGATTGCGCATTATCTTGGACGCTGGGTGCCACGGCTGCGCTGTTTGCAGCCGTGCTCTGCGTCGAACGGCGGCACGGTTGCTGAACGGCGCAACCGTGGCGCCCGATACCATAATGTGCAATGATTCGGTGATACTACACTAGCGGGGCGACCCCTGCTAAACACGTACCGGGTCTCCGTACCCGCCGCGCAAAGTGGCGTGCATTTTTTGCACCGTGGCGCCACCTCCGCAAAAAAGAAGACCAACCGGCCACAGTCATTGTATAATATCCACCCGAATGCCCGACACGACAACGGGCAGAACTTTTGCGAGGGTCCCAGCCCGAAAAAACAGGAGCGAATAAACCACTTCTTCTGACACCCCGAGAATCGAGAGGAAACATCATGGATCTGAGCCGCCTTCACCGCGTCCTTCGCATCATCACCCTGCTCCAGGCCGGCCGCGCGTTCAACGCCTCCGAACTGGCCGCAGAGTGCCGCGTCTCGCGCCGCACAATCTACCGCGATCTGGCGACCATCGAGAAGGTCGGCATCACCTTCTTCTACAACCGCGCGGGCGGCGGATACCAGATGCACAAGGCCGGCATGCTGCCGGCAATCAACCTGACGCTCGAAGAGGCGATGGCCCTGGTCCTGATGGCGACCGAACTCGGCCGCACAGGCCGCATGCCGCTCTTTCAGCCCGCCCGCGACGCCGCCGCCAAGATCGAGTGCATGCTCCCGCTGGGCCTCAGGGCCGCCATGGGCGCCGCCTTGCGCGGCATGGCCGTCCTGCCGGGCCCGATGGCGCGGCACAACTCGCTCCACGAGACCTACCGCCTGGCGCAGCAGGCGACCACGCGCCACGAGGCCCTGGACGCCGTCTACATCTCGTTCCACGACAAGGGCCAGATCCACACACGCCTGGAACCCTACTGGCTGATATTCTACGAGCGGGCCTGGTACCTCATCGGCCGCTCGTCGTGCCACAAGGCCGTCCGCACGTTCAAACTGGGCCGCTTCAAGTCGCTCGCGTCCGCAAAGACGCAGTTCAAGATGCCCAAGGGCCTGACGCTCGAAAAGCACCTGGGCAACGCCTGGGGCATGATGCGCGGCGAGAAGTCTTTCGACGTGGAACTGAAGTTCAGCCCCCTCATCGGCCCGAACGTGGCCGAGGTCAACTGGCACAAGACGCAAAAAATCCGCTGGGACGAGGACGGCCACGTCTTCTTCACCGCCACCGTCGACGGCCTCGACGAGATCGTCTGGTGGGTCCTCGGCTACGGTCCCGAGGTGGAGGTCCTCTCGCCGCCCGAACTTCGCCAGCGCGTGGCCGCCATGGCCCGCCGCACGCTGGCGATGTACGAGAAGGCGTGAAAGATGTGACCTTACGGATGTGACCTTACGGCTTGAATGGGAGACCACTGCCCGATAGCATTATGGAAAGGGTTTTGGGACTATCTGGGGTGTGGACTCGTGAGCGTGTTTGAAATTCCTAATCCGTTGCCCGGCGAAAGGCCAACCGCTTATGCCGACCGGGCGGGCCGCTGGTATGCCAAAAAGGTCTCCGCGGTCCACAAAAAGGAATACGGCCAGTATTTGACCCCGGCCCCCCTCGCAGATTTTATGGCATCGCATCTGGCTCCCGACAAGGCAAATGTCAGAATCTTGGATCCGGGCGCAGGCGCAGGCGTTCTTGCATGCGCCGTGGCAGAACACTTCGCGCGGAGTCCGAAGAGAAAGGTACGCCGCCTTCTAATCCAGGCCTACGAGACAGATGCGGACCTCGCGGCAGTTCTGAAGAGTTCCCTGAACTTTCTGTCCAGTGTCCTGGGTCAAGAGGGCCTTGTCATCGAGGCGCGTGTTGTCACGGAGGATTTCATCCTCAGCAACGCCGGCATCTTGGGAACAGTCGCCACGCTGTTTCACACCCCTGAGGGTTCGGCCCGCTTCGACGCTGTGATTTCGAATCCGCCGTATTTCAAACTCCCCAAGTCCGATCCGCGCGCCCGCGCAGCGGCGGAAATCGTCCACGGCCAGCCCAACATATATGCCCTGTTCATGGCCGTTTCGGCTCAATTGCTGGAATCGCAAGGCCAGTTCGTTTTCATTACACCGCGAAGTTTTGCCTCCGGCCCTTATTTCCGCCGGTTCCGACAGCATTTCTTCGAGACAATGCGTCCCGAGAAGGTGCACATCTTCGAGTCTCGGCGTCAGGCGTTCGACCGCGACAACATTCTCCAGGAGAATATCATCATCGTAGCCCGCAGAGTCGATGGTTGGTCCCTGCGGGAAGAGAACGCGAACGTCTCCGTGTCGTCCAGCGAAGGCTTCCGCGACCTTGGCAAGATCAGACCCCGCATTGTGCCGCTGGATTCAATACTTGACTTACGTGTTGCAGGAAACGTCCTTCGAGTTCCCACAACAGAGGCAGACGAGCAGGCCCAACGCTTGGTCCGTTCGTGGAGTGGCTCCTTGCATGCCTTTGGAATGGAGATCTCTACGGGACCCGTTGTGCCCTTCCGGTGCCGTGAATTCCTTGCTTCAACGGGGCGCATCGGGATCACCCATGCTCCGCTCTTGTGGATGCAGCACGTGCACTCCATGAGCGTCCGGTGGCCGGCATTGAGGCTGAAAAAACCTCAATACATCCTGCGGGCAGAGAATGCGTTGCCTCTGCTGCGGCCTGATAAGACCTACGTGTTGCTGCGCAGGTTCAGCGCCAAGGAGGAGCGTCGCCGCCTGACCGCTGCACCCCTTATTCGGGGCACGCTGGGGTCGCCTTGGCTGGGAATCGAGAACCACTTGAATTACATCTACAGGCCTGGCGGAGAGTTGACCGAAGATGAGGCATGGGGCTTGGCCGCGCTTTACAGCAGCGAACTCATGGATCGCTATTTTCGGATTCTTAATGGCAGCACTCAAGTCAGTGCAACGGAACTGAGGTCCATGCCTCTGCCTCCTTTGTCCGTCATCAAGAGGCTTGGTCAGAAAGTCCGTCAGCTATCAACAATCGCAAACGACCAATTGGACGCATTGGTCAAGGCCCTTCTACCGGAAACGCAGCCGGACGAGCGAAAGGTGGTTGCCCTTGGCTAAACTCCGCGAGGCCCAGGCCATTCTCAAGAGTTTGGGATTGCCGCCTCAGCAGCAGAACGAGATGTCTGCGCTCACCCTCTTGGCCCTCTGCGGAATCGGGCCGAAGGGTAACTGGTCGCAGGCAAGGAGAGCAAGCCTCACGGTGACTAAGGGCATCATGGTGTTTGTCAAACAGCATTACGGCAAGAGATATGCTCCTAACACCAGAGAAATGTTTCGCAGGCAAGTGCTGCACCAGTTCGTGCAGGCACGCATAGCCGACTACAATCCCGATAACCCGGACCTGCCAACCAATAGCCCACGAGCGCATCATGCGATCTCCGAAGCAGCCCTCGAAGCCGTGCGCGTCTATGGCACTAACGATTGGGAGGCAGCCTCTGCCAGATTCAGGGCTCAACAAGGGGCCCTTCTGGAGGTGTACCGCAGGCAAAGAAACGCGCGGCTCATTCCCGTCCGCCTGCCGAACGGCACCGACGTTCAGTTGTCATCGGGAACGCACAACCGCGTACAGGCGGCCGTGATTCATGAATTCGTGCCGCGTTTTGTGCAAGGAGCCCGTGTTCTCTACTTGGGAGACACGGCCAAGAAGATACTGATCCTTGAGAAGGAGCGGCTGCAAGCCCTGGGGCTTACGGTTACCGAACACGAGAAATTGCCAGACCTTATGGTTGAGGACACGAAACGAAAGTGGCTTTTCCTCCTGGAGGCTGTTACCTCACATGGCCCCATGTCGTCGAAACGGGTTTTCGAGCTGAAGCAATTGCTCGCCCCCTGCCCCTTGGGGCTGGTCTTCGTAACGGCGTTCCTCACTATGCAGGAGTTCCGAAAGCATAGCCAGAACATCGCTTGGGAAACCGAGGTCTGGATTGCCGAGATTCCCGACCACCTCATCCATTACAACGGCGACAAGTTCCTGGGGCCTCGCCGAGGCCCTTGACAAGAACGAGGGTTACGACAGTCCGAGAGCCACCGCTGCGGAGTGCGTTGCGGCGAACCTCCTGAGCCGCCGGCGTAGCGTTGATCCCCCCGCACCCCCCGCTTTTTCGTTGTTTCGCGTCCAAGTATAGTATTACTCTGTGAACCATCGCGCTGGGGGCCTGGCGCGCGGGTGGAAGAGAGATTTTCGTCCATGCGTCGAGACGGGCCGCACAACCGGTTCCTGATAATTCTCTGCGCGGCGGCGATGCTTGCGGCCGGCGGGTGCGGACGCTTCGCCACCTCGTGGAGCGCCCCTGCCGCGCAGAGCGCTGCGGCCGCGGCTTCCGCCGCTACGGGCGCGCCGTCCGCCGTGGAAAAATCGCAGGCGCCGCCCGCGTCCACATCCGCCGCTGAGAAAACGCCGGCCGCCGTGGCCATATCGCGGCAGTGGGACTTCGCAACGGGCCTGGAGGGCCTGCTGCCCACCGGCGCCACGTGGCAACTGTCGCAGGACTGGACGTGGCTGAGGAGCAATAACCAGTTCATCACCCCGAATCCGCAGTACGACGGCGACTTGGTTCTCTCGGTCACCCAACCGCTCCTGAGGGGCGGCGGCGTGGAGTACACCCGCAGCCCCATCGTCCTCGCGCGGCTTGACGAGAAGATCAGCAACCAGGAGTTCCGCGGCCGCCTCATGGACATCGTTCTTGAGGTCGAGCGGACCTACTGAGAACTCGTCGTCGCCGAAACGCAGGTCCAGGCCCTGAGCGAGGCCCTCGCGGCCGCCCAGGAAAACCTCCGCATCGTCCGCCGCCGCTTCGAGGAAGGCAAAGACAAGCGGGTCGTCGTCAGCCTGGCCGAAAGCGCTGTCACGACGCGGCAGGCCGACTTGGTGGCCGCACGCCTGCTGCTGGCCCGCACCAGCGACCGCCTGAAAAAACTCATCAACGACCGCGAGATGCCGCTGACCGAGCCGGCCGTCCTGGCGGCCACGGAACTCCCATCGCCGAGCCTATTCCGGTGCTTCTGCCGATGTTCCACCAGAGCATCGCCGCCGCCCTGGCCAACCGCCCCGAGATTCAGGAGGCCGACGCGCGGCTGGCCCAGGCCGGCGTCAAGGAGCGAATGGCCTGGAACCAGCGCCTGCCGCAACTCGACCTGGCGGCAAGTTACGGGTTCAACGGGCTTTCGCAGGACCTCGACCAGGCCATCGACAAGGAATTCGAGACCCGCTGGTTCGACTGGTCGGTGCGCGTCGATTTCAGCGTGCCGCTCGGCAACCGAGCCCGCCGCGCGGCCTATGAGCGGTCGCAACTCGTGCAGGACCAGACGCTGAAGGTCCGCGAAGACGTCCGCCAGCAGGTCCTTCTGGACGTCAGCGCGGCCATCCGCAACCTCGCCGCCGCCGAAGAGGCCGTGCGTGCCCGCCGCGCGGCACGCCAGGCGGCCGAGCAGGTCGTCAGCGACGGGGAGGCGTTCGTCAGCGCCGGGGCGGCCCTTCTGAAGGACCTCCTCGACGCCCAGCGGGACCTCGCCGATGCCAAGGTCCGCGAAATGGAGGTGATGGCCGCCTACATGCTCAGCCTGACGAACCTCGAACGTGCCAAGGGCACACTGCTGGAATACAACGATATCCGCCTCTTGGAAGAGCGCACCGGCCCCCAGCCGGTCGTGGGCAAGTAACCGCCGTTTTGGCCCTTGACGTAAGTCGCGTTTTTGCAAAAACACTTACGTCAATTATTAGAGCGGCGCACCCCCTTTTGGGGGGTCCGAAAAGGCAAAAACGGCCTTGGCGCTAGCGCCAGAGGGGGTGGCGCGTCAAAATGTTAAGATGGGTAAGACTCATAGGTGTCCCTGATTTTGAATGGCAACAGCGGGAGTCGGGATTCGGGATTCGAGAGGCGGGAACCGGGAACCGGGAACCGGGAACATGGAACCGAAAACAAGCCCGCGGCACTGCCGCGGGATGGAGCGGCGTGAACAGGGAACCCGCCCTTAGGCCTGGCGGGCCGGCCGGGGAGTCGGGAACCGGAACTGCCTTTGACTTTGAACCTTGAACCTTAAACTTTGAACTGCTGTTAACCGCAAGAACGCGGGGGAAGGATTGGGCGAGAAACGGCAACGGCGGGGCAAAGGGACGGAGCGAAGGGACGCAGGCAACGTTTAGAGCAGTTCACGCTTGCTTGTAGCCCTCGCGCGGCGGGCAGTCCTGCCCGCCGCGCGGAATGTCGAGAGGCGGCGCGGTGGGCAAGACTGCACACCGCGCACACACTCGCTACAGTCAAGCGTGAACTGCTATAGCCGTCGCCGCACACGGCGACGATCATCGACGATGAAGCCCGGAACACGGAGCCGGAAATCGGAAAACCGCAACAAGCCCGCGGCACTGCCGCGGGGTGGACCGCCGGGAACCGGACAGAACCTGAAATCCGCCAAATGCGGGACCGCCTTTCGCCCCAACAGAATGCAGACGTGGGAAGGTGTGGATTCGTCGGACCCGCCCCAACGGGGCGGCGGAATGTAGCCACGGGTGGAGCGACGGCGCTTTCGGCGTCGCGCAACCCGTGGGAGTGTTCGTTTTTCGACTCATCCGCCCCGAGGGGGCGGAGGAATCGCCGGGCATAGGCGTCCTTCCGACGCTCCAAAAACTCTCCTTCGCCCCTCCGGGGCGAAAAAGGAATAAAGGAGGAAGGACTCTTCTCTCTCATCCGCTTTCCACGGGTTTCGCGTCGGGCCGCAACGCGGCCGCGCCGCTCCACCCGTGGCTACATTCCGCCGCCCCTCTATGAAGCCGGTTTTGTCAAGGGCCGACCGTCGACAAGTTCAACCTTCTATCCAGGATTCCGCGGGTGGGCTCATGGCCTCGTCCGCCGTTAGGCGGGCGTCGCGGTCCTATTCAACTGATACGATGACGCCCATTCTGTTGGACAGGGTCGACGGCCCCAGGGGCGGCGACGGGCTGTCATCGTGCTTGTCGGGGCGAACCTCGTCTTCCGGTCTCCTTCAGGTGCGACTTCAGGATCGTGTTTTGCCGCAACTCTCGTTACACCGCTGCGCGAAGCAGCTCAATAAGCCGTGTTGAATGCCGTTCTCCCATGCGCTGGGTGGGCGGAGGGGTTCGGGGAGGCAGGGCCTCCCCGAAGACGCCGTTGGTCATCAACATGATGTTGTCCTTTCCTCAATTCCGTGCCGTGGTTGTCGCCGTCCTCTGCCGTGCGCCCTTCGCTCGGGGCCTGGGCGGCCGGACACGCGGCGACGGCTCGGCGGGCGTTTCGGCCGCCGCCGGTTGCGCCGCCGGTGGCCGCCAGGCCGTGCGATCTCGCATCATCGCCCATCCGATGACCGCCAGGCGACGTGCCACGGCCACGACCGCGATCTTGCGACGCGTCCGACACGCCCCGTGCACCCGCTGATACACCTGCCTCAAGTGCGGGTTGTACCGGAGCGACACCCACGCCACCTCCACCAGCAACTTGCGGGCCAGCCGGCATCCCTGACGCGTGATGTGCCCCTGCCGATCCATCTGCCCCGACTGGTGCTGGCGCGGCACGAGGCCGAAGTAACTGCCGACCTGGCGGCCGGACCGGAACCGATGCGGGTCGTCGATCATGGCCACGAGCAACTCCGACAGTCGCGGCCCGACGCCGGGGATCGTCTGCAACAACTGTACCCGTTCGTCGGCGGCGCCCAGGGCGTCCAGCGCCGACTCGACCTCGCGGACCTGTTGTTCCACCTGCTCCAACGCCCGCACCTCCACGTCCAGAATGCCGCGCCAGAGTTCCGTCATCCCGAGCCCCGCCAGCGGTCGCGTCTGCAAACGCAGGCCCGCCAGAGACTGCGCCGTCCAGCCGCATCGGCCGGCCCGAAGCGTCAGCCCCTGCGTGTCCAGGACGCTGCGGATGTTGTTCTTGATCGCCGTACGCCGCTCGACCAGCGAGTTGCGGTAATGAATCAACTGCCGCCATTGACGCACGTTCCCTTCCGGCAACCAGACCGTGGGCAGCTGGTTCGCCGCCGACAATTGGGCCAACTTCAGGGCGTCCAGCCGGTCGGTCTTGCGTTTGACGTTCCGCCACCGCCACGCCTCGTGCGTCGGGTTGGCCACCTGGATGTCCTTGACGTCCGAGGCCGAGGCGACATCGCGGATCCAGCCAGCCATCGGCCCGACCTCCAGAACCACGCGGTCCGGCCGACGGTCGGCCAGCAACGTGCTCAGGCCGCACGGCGAAGTCGGGTCCGTATGATACGCCACCTCTCCCGTATCGGTGTCCAGAAGGCAGCTGACCGTCTTGCATTTTCCAACGTCCAGTGCGAGAATCCTCATGCCGGGTCTCCTTTCGGTTCACGCTCGTGGGCGATCCCCAGTGGATCAGCCCGTCTCTGATTGGGACAACGATCCCGTATCTTAGCGGAACCGGGGGTTCGCCACACCCGGGTCATTCTCTATCACTCCATCAAGAAGGTCTTGACCTTGGGCCGATATGCGGTATGTCACCGCAGGCGCGTCCGAGGATTCCGTAGGGTCCTCTGGCCCCTCGCGAAACTGAACGTAGCCCTTGTCCGCCAAGTACTCTAGGGCCTCCTGCACGGCGTCAAAGGTTGCGACTTTACCTGTCTCAAGAACATTGAATACAAAGGATGCTGATAGCCAGCCGTAGTGCGCTTGCTTGCCAGATCTGGCATCCCGAAGTGCCAAGAGACATTTCTGTCGTTGATCCAACTTCCGCGCTACCTGCAAACGAATTCTGAGCTTGTCGCTCATATTAGCGCCTCCTGAAAAAAAGGGTCCTGGACCCTTTTCCGTCAGCCGCTTTTCAAGGGTACCGAGTCGGGCCGCCGCTGCCCTGCAACCCAAGCACATCAACGCTCAGATAGATCAGTGCTGCCCCGAACCTGGCGTGCCATCCTGCAATAGGGTGTCTTCCGCGCGCAGCCAAGTGTGGGACCCATCATCATTCTGTTGGCTGTACTTCAGGGGGGCTACCAGTTTCACTTCACGGCCTATTAAGGCAAGCCCAAGCGATACTTCAACACGAGCGTCGTGGCCTAAAAATGGGCACGATACTACCGCGCGCGATGGGAACAAAGCCCTTAAATATATGGCTCCTGGACCGGAGATAATGGCTTCCGTGGCCGTAGCCCCGATCGTCAGGGAGTCATACTCCGGCGGATCAGTTATGGCACGTAGCACGGTATAACCCGCGTACACCCTCCGTACATTCGGCGGGGTCAGTGTCACTTCTGCGCAAATGGAGCGCGGCAGTATGCCTTCAATCTCTAACCAGCAACGACATCTGTGAAACGGCACAACAACCCTTTGGCCCAGTTGCAGCGAGGCGTACAGGCCCATATTCACATCGAATACCATAGAGGATTCACGACCGCTGTTGTCAAATTCCGACCTCATTCTGCACGATAGGACCTCGAACTCTGGCAGAGATTGTAGAGGCGAAAGAAGCCCCAAGAGTTCTCTTCGAGAAGCCGACCTAATTGAGTTGCCAACTCTCCAAGGAACCTCCCTTGGGCCGTTCTCAAAGTTTATCATGTATGGTGCGCGGTCTGTTTCAAAAACCAGGGCGACCACAGTCCCGGTTTCTGTTGGTATCCAGAGATTGTGCTGTAGTTCTGGCCAGACTCCGTCGAAGTGCTTCTTCACTTGCGGAAACCAATCGGCCAATTCCGCGTGTTCGGCACCTATTACACCGGCTTCTTCATCCAACCCAATTACCCATAGAATGGGCTGGCCCTGAGCAGCGTTGGCTTGTCCCGCAAGTATTCGGGCGGCCTTTAGGCGGTCGGTTGGCCATTCCCTCTTGAGTTCAACCCAAGAATCCTCCGAGAACGTTCTTTCTTTAACGCTCTTAATGATATCGAGAACCTTGCTTTCGAGGATTTGTTTTTCCAAGGTATCCCCATTTGGCTAAATGAAATCCGCGTGCCGTGATCAACTAGTCATGCCAACTTCCTCGCAATCTGCTCTTCCAGAATATCCTTCACCGTCAGGGCGCGGATCATGATGCCGGTGCGCTTAAAGAACGCGCCGATTTCGGTCATGGCGTCGCTGGAATAGTCAAAGGCAACGAAGAACCCGGT
>JAPLMO010000141.1 GCA_026386995.1 Planctomycetota bacterium
GGCAAACGCACCGCTTTCGAGGTAGAAACAGGCAACTCCGATGTGATGGCCAATGTGAAGAAGTGCTTGTCGGCGGGGTTTAAGGAGGTGATTGTCGTGGCGACGTCCACGGTCGCCCTTCGTGCGCTCACGCTGCTCCTCCCTGCTTGGCCCCAAGTGACAGTCACGGTCGCTGCCAAGGCCGTGCAGCAACACATTGGGGAACCATCGACGTCCTCCCATTGCGCGAAGGCTGGGCCCCGGTGCCTGTGAGTCTTGTCTTCGCGGAGGAAGAGAGGAATGAGCCATTCTGCAAGTACGGTACCAGAGTTCAACCGCGCGTGAGCCGGAAGGAACTTGCCACCTTGCGGAAGAACTCGCTCAAGGCGTCTTCGGGGCTGACGTTCAGATAGATTTCGGTGGTCTCCAGCCGATCGTGGCCGAGGATCTTCTTGAGCGAAGCGGTGCTGACCCCCTGCTGAACGCAATTCACGGCGAATGTATGGCGAAGTATATGGGGCGTCACCGGCTTGGTGATCAGGGCCCGATTAGCCACTTGTGTGACGACCCGCTGCGCTGTTCGCACGGTAAGCCCCATGCAGTCGCTGGTGACGAACCGCATCTCCAGGAGCCGCTTCGCTCGTTCAGCCAAAGGAACGATCCGGCGTTTGCCGCGTGTTCCGAAGGGCCCTCCCTTGCCCCAGATCACAAGGTGGTTTTCCTGCCAGTGAACATCCTCGCGGCGGAGACCGCAGAGTTCGTTTACCCGTAGGCCTGTGTCGAGCAGAACCCATACAACCAACTTTTCTCGGAACCCCTTGCAGGCATTCACTAGCCGGTCGGTTTCCTGCCTATAAAGGCGACGGTCTTGACGCTTTCCACGGGTGGTCGGCCCTCGTGGAACTGCCGGCGAACGCTTACTTTTGTCGCAAATACGGGCGGAAGGCGACAGGTCGGCGGAGTCCGTGATGCGGAGCCCGGAATCCGGTTGCGACGACCATCGGATCGTCAGTCCTCGAGTCATTCCTCCGCGGAGACTTCTGTACCGCCGTGAGACCCATTGAGGCCTCCTGTAGGCAGCAGGCGGTGCAGCGATTCTTGACTCGAAAAATAGTCAATATATTATCCTTGGAATGACGATCTTGGTATTTCGGGGTAATATCTTGCCTTTTGCGGTCGGTTGTAGTACGATGCTGGTGGAGGAAAGCATGATGCTGACCCTAAAGACACCCGCCGAAACGGCCGCGGCCTTGGCCCAGCAAGCCAAGGCACTTCGCTTGTTGAAGGGCTGGACGAGGGCGACTATGGCGCAGCGGGCAGGCGTTACCGCATCTTCCCTCAAACGGTTCGAGCAGACCGGTAAGGCGTCGGTGGAACTGGTGATGAAGATCGCCCACGCATTGGGCCGGCTGGATGAGTTCGACAAACTTCTTCAACCCCCACTTGCCCAGAGCCTGGCTGAACTGGAGCAGCGCGCGGCCAAGCCCGCACCCAAGCGCGGGCGCATCTAAGCATTACCGAAGGCGGGACCTCGATGGCAAAACGGGCGGCGAAGCCGCGTATGAAGAGACTCGATGTCCGGTTCACCCGAAGTCCGGGTGACTCACTTCTTGTGGGGGCGCTGGCCGAGGACCGCGGCCGCGTCTACTTCGAGTACTCCCCGCAGTTCCTGGCGACGGGTCTCGACCTTTCGCCTTTCCGTCTGCCCTTCGAGCCGGGCCTCTTTGAGCACACGGATCGCGAGTTCGGCCCGCTGCCCGGCCTGTTCGACGACTCGCTACCCGATGGCTGGGGGCTGCTCCTGATGGACCGGCACTTCCGCAAGATCGGGTTCAACCCGGCCGGCATCAGTCCGCTGGACCGCCTCGCCTGG
>JAPLMO010000061.1 GCA_026386995.1 Planctomycetota bacterium
GCCGTGAAACCGAGGCCGACGCAGGCCCCAGCGCCCTGATAGCCCCGATAGCGCCGGACTGCTATGTGCCGGGTGCCACGGCTGCAAACAGCGCAGCCGTGGCACCCGATACCATAATGTGCGATAATTCTGAAGCACTACGCTAAAGCATCAGAGACGCAGAAAATTCTTCAGTATCCGCGGGCCGTCGAGGGTCAGAAAACTTTCCGGGTGAAACTGAACCCCTTCCAGCGGCCAGTGGCGATGGCGGATGCCCATAATCTCGTCTTCATCCGTCCAGGCCGTGACCTCAAAATCGGCGGAGATGGTGCCGCGGCGGATGATGAGGCTGTGGTACCGCGTCGCCTCGAACGGGCTCGTGACGCCTTCAAATAACTTCCTCCCATCGTGATGAATCATGCTGGTTTTTCCATGCATCAGGCGGTCGGCCCGCACGACGTCGGCGCCGAACACGTGGCCGATGCACTGGTGCCCCAGGCACACGCCCAGCAGGGGCACCTTGCCGGCGAAGCGGCGGATGATGTCGTTCGAGACGCCGCCTTCGCGCGGCGTGCATGGCCCGGGCGAAATGATGATGTGCGACGGCCCGAGCGCCTCCACCTCGTCCGCCGTCACCTTGTCGTTCCTGAAGACACGCAGGTCGACGCCGGCGTCCAGTTCGCCAAGGCGCTGGACGAGGTTGTAGGTGAACGAATCGTAATTGTCCACGAGGACGATCATGCCTTGCCTTGCATCACCTTCACGTAGTGCCGCACCGAGCGGTCGTACGTCTTCTCGGCCTCGGGCGGGAAGAAGCAGCCCGGCAACTGGTCGCTCGCCCGGTGGTACGCCACGCACTCGCAGCACACGCCGCGCCGCTCGCACGACATGTACGTGCAGGTGCAGTCGACCACGTTCTTCTTCTGGTTCACGCATTCGCTCGCGCGCATGGCTCGGCTCCTTTCCGCTTCCGTCCGGCCGGTAATCATACGGTCCGCGGGGGTGGCTGTCCAGAATTCACGGGTCTTTCTTGTAACGGGTCAGTTACGTGCGCCTGCCTCGCCCCTACAAAACCGCGGGCGCACGAAACTGAGGCCTTACTCTTTCTCTTTGAGCCAGCCGCTTGAGCCTGCCGCGGAAGCAGCGGGGTATTCCCGACCGCGCAAGTCTGCCCATGCAGGCGGAACATCATAGCACGGGGCCTGCCCGTGTAAAGGCTCGGCAGTTTCGGCAGTTTCGGGAAAGATGAACTCACGCCCGCGCCCGGACGATATCATAAGGTTGTCGCAGGGCCGTGCCGCGGCCCTGCTGGGAGGAAACCGATGCGTCTGTATCTCGTGCGTCACGGCCAAGCGCGGTCGAGCGAAGAGGACCCCGAGAAACGTCTCTCGGCCAAGGGCCTGGCCGACGTGGAGAAGGTGGCCGCATTCCTTCGGCCGCAGGGCGTGGTCGTCCACGCCATCTGGCAGAGCGGCAAGACCCGCGCCGTCGAGACCGCGGAAGTGCTCGCCGAGGCCGTGACGGCCCGTCAGGGCGTCGTTCGGTGGCCGGGCCTGGAGCCGAACGACCCTGTGCCGCCCATCCTGAACGACCTTCGGCGGGTCGATGGCGACCTTATGATTGTCGGCCACCTGCCGTTTCTCGTGCGGCTGGCGTCGAGGCTCCTGGCGGGCGACGAGTCTGTTCTGCGCCTGAACCTCTGCACTGCCGGCGCCCTGTGCCTGGGCCGCGACCCCGAGCGGGGCTGGTACCTGGCGTGGTTGGTGACGCCGGAACTGCTTTAGGCCCACGCGGTCTTTCATCGAGATGCTTAGCCTGCCGGGGGAACCGGCGGATGACAACTTATCTTCGTTTGCGGCGGGCGAGAAGGCAGGAGGCGGCCCCGAAACCGAGAAGGCCCAGCGTCGCCGGTTCGGGGGCATGGATGAGTTGAATTGCGTTGATCGTGGCCGTGGAGCCTGCCTGCGGCGCGGCTGAGATCGCGAGTGTGTCGCCCTGGATGTACGTGAAGCGGACGTAGTTGCCGCCCGCGCCGGTGTCGCGGACAAATGTGCCGGCGAAATCCGTGGTCGGCACGTCCGTGCCGCGAAGCACCTGCGAGTTGACGCTGAAATCTGTCGTCCATGCCGTCCCGGCGTTGGAACCGTCGAAATAGACCAGGACGTCGTAGCCGTTGGGAAAGAGCGCGGCCAAGCCCGTGACGGTCAGCGTTGCCGGGTCGGGACCGAGGTTCGTGATCAGGCCGCGCATCAGGCGCTGGTCGCCGGGGTTGTTCGGGACGGCGGACTGATACGAGCCCGTTCCGCGCCACGTCACGGACACGCCGGTGGCGGCGCCGGCACTGTCGAGAAGTGCGGAAAGCGTGCCGGTGCCGTTTGGGGCGTTGTTCCAGAAGGCTTGCGGCTCGACGCCGGCCCATTCGCCGGGGCCCATCGCCGACCCGGAGAAACTCGTCTTGCCCGCGAAATTAATGCCGACCGAGAGCGCACCGGAAGCAACCGGCGCAGCCACGGCGCAGAAAAAAACAATGAACCCGATCCGCAGAATGCGGTTGGTCGGTGGCACGGCGCGCCCCAAGCGCGACAGGGAAGAGGACTGCTGATTCCCCGGGCTTTCGTGTTCCCGCGACCGGGCCCCCTTGGACCGCCCGCGCGAACACTGACGCAAAGAATATACATCGTGTTCCCGCGGCGGGCAAATCAAAACTCGGCCAGGTTGTAACCCGTTCAGTCACAGGCGCCTTTCGTTACCGAGGGTGGCACGGCTGTCCGGCCGTGTTTCTGGCACGGCACCACGGCCGGGCAAGCCGGCCGTGCCACATCTGCGGTGGGAGAAGCGCCCGCGACTGAGACCTTACGCCAGATTGTACGGCTCGCCCGCGAGAAATTTTGACTCTCCGCCGTCCGCCGAGTAGAATCGCCGCGCGGCTTCGGCCCGTGGAGGAGGTAAACGATCTTATGAAACGTTTCGCGCTGTCGGCGGTCTTCCTGGTCCTGGCGGTCGGCGGCTGCCGGACCGGGGAAGCCCTGCGCCATTACGGCACGGGCTATCTTGCCTACGACAAGGGCGACCTCGATGCGGCCATGAGCGAGTTCGAGAAGGCCGTCAAACTCGACGACCGTCTGGCCGTCGCCCATGCCGCCAGGGGCGACGTCCTACGCCAGCAGGGGAACCTCGATGGGGCCATCGAGCCGTACAAGGCCGCCATCGCGCTGGCGCCGTCCGAGTTCTCGTACCACTATCGCCTCGGTCGGGTGTTCCAGGCCCTCGACCGCGACACTGAGGCGGCGCAGGTCTATGAGACGACCGTGAACCTGAACCCCGACTTCGCCACGGCCTGGATCAACATGGGCGTGGTCTACTTCCGGCTCGGCGACCTCGTCAAGGCCCGAGGCGATTGCGAGCGGGCCGTGGAACTCGCGCCGACGCACGGCTATGCCTGGTCGAACCTCGGCGCGGTCTACGACGCCCTCGGCGATTCTTACCGCGCCATCACGGCCTATCAGAAGAGCATCGAACTGGACCCCGGACAGGGGCCCGTCCACCTGAACCTCGGAACGGCGTACCTGAGGCAGGGGCGGCTGGACAAGGCCGTCGAGGAATTCAAACTTGCGGCCGGCCTGGACGCCAAGTCGCCGATCATCCGCAAACGCCTCGCCTACGCTTACGCCAGGCAGAAGAAGTACGGGGCCGCCATCGAGCAACTCCAGGTGGCCGTGACGATGGAGCCGAAAGACTGGGACGGCCGCAACAGCCTGGCCGCCATCTACATGATTTATTATCTCCGCCATCCCGACATCGATCGGCTGCGCGTCCAGGCCCTTGAGGAGTGGCACCAGAGCCTCCAGTTGAATCCGGAGCAGCCGGGCCTTCGCGAACAGTTGGCCCAGTGGTCGAAGCCTCTGCCGCCCGATACGCCGCCCGTGGGCGATTTTGACCCGAACCCCAAGACGCCGTAATATGACAGCGCCGGATTGCGATTTGCGCGGCGGGTCTCCGTACCCGCCGCGCGTAAATGCCGCATGTCCGCGAAGTTCAGCGGCAGTTGGCGCGGCGGGTACGGAGACCCGCCGCGCAAAACCTTGAAAGTGGCGCTGTCATACAAAGGCCCCTGCTGAAGAGTCAGCGCAACGAAAGAGCGTTAATGACCATGACCGAAGCCGCACCCAACGCCGTTCGCACCCGTATCGCCCCGAGCCCCACCGGCGACCCGCACATCGGCAACATGTACGTGGCGCTCGTGAACTGGGCCTTCGCGCATCAGTCGGGCGGGAAGTTTCTGGTGCGCATCGAGGATACCGACCGCACGCGATTCGTCCAGGGCGCCGAGCAGATGTTCCTGAACTCTCTGGCGTGGCTGGGCCTCGGGCACGATGAGGGCCCCGACGTGGGCGGCCCGGTCGGCCCGTACCGCCAGAGCGAGCGCCTGCCCATCTATCGCGAGCACGCCGCGCGCCTGCTGGCGAGCGGCCATGCGTACCGCTGCTTCTGCACGTCCGAGCGCCTCGCCGAACTCCGAAAGCAGCAGAAGGGCGAGGTCACCGGCTACGACCGCAAGTGCCGCGCGATTGACCCCGCCGATGCCGCCCGCCGCGCGGCCGCCGGAGAGCCGCACACCTTGCGCCTGGCCGTGCCGCTGGAGGGCGTGACGTGCTTCACCGACGGCCTTCGCGGCCAAATCGAGATCGAAAACCGCAACGTCGATGACCAGGTCCTCATCAAGACCGACGGATTCCCGACCTACCACATGGGCGTGGTGGTGGACGACCGACTGATGGGCGTGACGCACGTCATCCGGGCCGAGGAATGGATCGTATCGACGCCCAAGCATATCCTCCTCTACCAGGCGTTCGGGTGGGACGTGCCGCAGTTCTATCATCTGCCGCTCATCCGGAACCCCGACCGCTCGAAACTCTCGAAGCGCAAGAACCCCACCAACGTGCTCTGGTACCGGCAGGAGGGGTTCCTGCCCGAGGCGGTGGTCAATTACCTGGGCCTCCTGGGCCACTCGATGCCGGGGGAGAACCGCGAGGTCTTTACGCTGGAGGAGTTCCGCCGCGAGTTCTCCTGGGACCGCGTGAACACGGGCGGCCCGATCTTTGACATGGACAAGTTCGAGTGGCTGAACGGGATGTGGATCCGCCGCTTCTCGCCCGAGCAATTGGCCGCGCGCCTCAAAGGCGAAGGCTTCGTGCCCGCGGGCTTCCCCAAGGACCGCCTGGCGGGGGCCGTCAAGTTGATGCAGGAGCGTCTGAAGCGGCTGAAGGAATTCGCCGACGGCGCCGCCTTCTTTGCCGCGCGCCTGCCGTACGAGGCCGCGCTACTGGTGCCCGACAAGAAAGGCAACCCCACGCGCACGGCCGCCGAGACGCGCGATGCCCTTTCGTGCCTTAAAACGATGCTCGCCTCCGCCGCCGAGTGGCAGGTCCAGCCCCTTGAGGCCGCCAGCCGCGCCCTCGCCGACCAGATGCAGTGGAAGCCGGGCGACCTCTTCACCGTCCTCCGCGTGGCCGTCACCGGCCGCCGGGTCTCAACGCCGCTCTTTGAGACGATGGAGGTGCTGGGGCGGGAGGAGTGCCTCGCGCGGATGGACGAGGCGGTTGAGAAGGCGAAGACGCTGGCGTAAACACGTAGGCCGGGGCAACGCCCTTGTCGTTACCCACATTTCGGCAAGCCTGGATAGCCCGCCTCGGCGGGCTTCCTGCCGCTTTAGCGGCGTTTAGCCCCGACCTTTTAGGTCGGGGTAGGCACGGCGAAAAACCTTCCTTCCTCATCAGCCAGCCCGCTTCAGCGGGCTTCTGAGCGAGGATGCTACCGGCGGCCGAGGAGGACGAGGAGACGCTGACGATCCTCCGGCATCACGGCCGGACCGGCCGCCCGTGGCCGAACCGCGGTTCCTTGCGCGGCTCGAAAAGCAACTGTCTCGCCGCCTCGCGCCCGGCCGCGCGGGCAGGCTCAGGAAGGGGCCATGAGAAAATCAGTATTGTACCGGAATTTGGGTGCGGATGGCGGCGATTGCGGCCGCCGGCCTCGTGGGCGACCGCGAGTCTATGCCGGCGCTCCTCAAACTCGTCGCCAAGGGCAAGGATCACAACACCCGATACAACGCCATCTACGCGTTGGGGCAACTCAAGGCCCGCGAGGCCGTGCCGCTGCTCGTCGGCATCCTGTCCGAGCCACCGCATTACGGCAACGGCTTCTACTGCCCGCTCGGCATCTACGGCAAGGACGGCGGCTACACAACCCAGGTCAGCCTGGTCGAGGTGGCGGTGCGGGCCGCCGCCCGGATCGGCGACGAGCAGGCCATGCCCGCCTTCGAGGCCCTCCTGAGGAACGACGGCTACTACCTCGACCACGATACCGTGGCCGAGGCCGCCGCCGATCTCGGCTGGAAACAACTCGTGCCGGCCATCATCGGTCGGCTCGCGAAAGATCACGCAGCGAACCTTGAACAGTTCGGCCCGGCCCACGAAGAATACTCTGTTGCGCTCCGCAGGCTTACCGGCCAGACCTTCGGCGAAGACCCGAAGGCCTGGCGAGAGTGGCTGAAACAACAAAATCCCTAGCGCAGGCTCGCGTCGCCGGTTGCGTATGGCATTTCGGAAGGCCGCCAGGCAGGTACGGGGAGCCTCATCTTCAATCGCGTGTGCGAGAAGGCCAAGCGGTTCTACGAGATCGCGACGTTCTATCAGTACGCGGTGGCCGACGACATCCACCGACTGCTGTTCGCTTGGCCGAGCGGCCCTCTGCCGCCCCCGAATTCCCCGGGATGACATTGCCAGGATGCGGGCAAAACCTGACAGAGGAAGGCGGCCGCTAACGCCGCGCTCTGCGCCGAAGAGCCATGAGGCCGCCGAGGGCCAGCAGAGAGAGCGTGGCGGGATCGGGTATGGTGTAAGACTCGCGGATCATGAATGTGCCGGCCGCGTTGGCGTGGACCGCGTAGACGGCATGGAAGTCGGTCCCCTGCGGAATAATGCCGCCCGACCATTCGATGTGCGAGTCTGTTAGTGCCACCGTCGGAAAGGCGCTCGACGAGGCCGACCCTGGCGCAAAAACGAACTTGTCCCACGGGGTTTCGTCCAGCGCGTAGAACGGGAACAAGTCCGACCGGAACCCGTTCCAGGCGTCCGTGGTGTAATTGAAGACGCCGCCGTTTGGGTCGCCGTACGGCTGCATTTCGATCCAGTAGTCGCCCGGGGCATCCACGGTTACGTAGAGGTCCACGGCGTTGCCGATGGAATCACTGAACGTCTTGTTGAGGGTCACGAAATCGGCCCCTCGGGTCAGGATGTTACCCCCCACCTGAAGCGGGGGCGTATAGGGGAAAATCACGGTGTCGATGATGGCTCCCTGGGCCGATGCGCCGACCGCCAGGGCAACCAGGACCGCGGCCAGACCGATAGTCAAGCGGTTCATACCGACCTCCCACTGCGCTGGACTTGT
>JAPLMO010000462.1 GCA_026386995.1 Planctomycetota bacterium
ACGGCGATGCCGCTGGACCCGTTGCACAAGAGGTTCGGAAACTTGCCGGGCAGCACTGTCGGCTCTTCGCGCGTGTCGTCATAGTTCGACTGGAAGTCCACGGTATCCATGTCGAGGTCTTCGATCAACTCCATCGCCAGCGGCGTCAGACGAGCCTCGGTGTACCGCATGGCGGCAGGCGGGTCGCCGTCGATCGAGCCGAAGTTGCCCTGGCCGTCGATGATCGGGTACCGTTCGGCGAAAGTCTGGGCCATGCGGACCATGGTCGGATACACGACCGCCTCGCCGTGGGGGTGATAGTTGCCGGAGGTGTCGCCGCAGATCTTCGCGCACTTGCGGTAATGGGCGCGCGGGCCGAGGCCAAGATCGTGCATCGCCACCAGGATGCGGCGCTGGCTGGGCTTCAGGCCGTCGCGAACGTCGGGCAGCGCGCGGCTGACGATGACACTCATGGCGTACGTCAGATAGGCGTCTTTCATCTCCTCTTCGATGAAGAGATCTTCGATGTTTTCCTGCTGATTCAGTCGGTCCACCTCGCGGATACCTCCGATCGGGTGATGATGTTATAAGTCGCGTAGCCACAATGGGTTACGCGCGTTTGTTTGGCGTCAACTCAACCCTGAAACTATAGCAGGAACGGGCGGTTCTCGCAAAGGAAATCGAGTGGGGTTACCGTGCTACGGATTGCTGCGCTTATCCTGTTATCTGGCGGCCGCCTCCAGCGCCGCCTTCGCTCTGGCCGCCACGTCCGCCGGGGCGCCCGAGCGATCTATGTTGCCGAGCACCGCCGCAAGGTCCTTCCGGAACCGCGCGAGGGCCGCCTTCTGGTCTTCCGGCCCCCTGTCGACTGCCGCGAGCATCGCATCTTTCAGCGTCGTCAGCGACGGCGGCGACTTTTCGCCCAGCAGCCATGCGGCCCGGTAAAGGGTTGTCAGTTGCCGGTCGCCGGGATTGCGCCAGCGGTTCGGCGGGGCGGGGACCGAGAGGTCCGGCTCGGGCCGGCGACGGTCATCGAAGTAAGGGGTGACGCCGTGGCGCCCGTCGCGCGAAAGGACCGCCCCCGGCCGCGACATGACCCGCTCGCGCTGCTCGGCCGAGAGCGGCACAAAGTGCTTGAACTCCTCCGTCTGCGCGACCTTGAGGTCGCGCACCCGCAGCGTAATCTCCAGACCTGCCGCGGCGATGCGGACCGTCATGCCCACCGTGTGCCCGCCGGCCGCGATCGCGCTGCGCAAGGCCGCGGGCAAGGGTACAACCTGGCGGTCTATGCCGAGCGGTGCGCCTTCGACTACAAGTTCCTTCTCCTCGTTCACCAGCAATGCTAGGTACCCGTTTCCGGAGGCTCGCCCGGCGTGAATCGTGAAGACCTTGACGCCGCTCTTGACCTTCGGGCTGTCCGGAAGGGGCCGGCTGCTGCCGGCGTCGCCGTCGTCCGCGATGACGCCCAGGCCCAGGCCGGCCCGCCCCTCGCCTGGGGTGCGTGAAAAGTCGATGAGGCCCCCGACGGTCGGCTCCGCCGTGCCGCGCTCGACTGGTCCCACGAGCGGCGACATCTTGTGCATTGGATAATCCATCAAGAAGGGGTTGTAGGCGGGCGTGTCTTTCGGCGTAAGGTTGATGTCGGTCTCCGACAGGCGGCCGCCCTCGGCGAAGCCGTAGGACCAGAGCAAGTCGCCGTCCTGTTCCCAGCCCCACTGGGCGTAGTGAAACGTGCTGCGCAAGGTCCCCGTCCATGCCTGGAATGCCTCGTTGATCTTCCGCCAGGGGCCGAAGATGCTGGCCATCAGGCGGCCGGACTCGGCCAGGCTTCGGTCTTGGAGGTTCTGCCGAAACATCTCGTCGCGCCAGATGCGCAGCCGCTGGGCCCGGTCGGGGTCGTCCATCAGGTAGTGGGCCAGGAGAAACGCCAGGCCGCGCTCGTTGCCCTTGGTGTCGTGGATCATCTCGGCCGTCGTGGCCGACTGGCGCAGGCCCGCCAGGCCGCTGTCGAGGTAATTGCGGGTCGTCGCCTTGTCGAGGACCCAGACCGTCAGCCGCCGGGCCCTGGTCTCGTAGACGTGGTTCGCCAGCCCGTCGGCGACGCCCTCGGTGTACCACCCCGGCACGGTGTAGGAACTGCCCAGCAGGCACAGTTGGTACAGGTGCGTGCACTCGTGCAGGGCGATGTACCGCTGGTGGTAATCGAGCGTGCCGCTGGGGTACTGGTACGCGCACTTCCAGTTTTCGAGGGTGATGCCGCCGCCGTTGAAGTCCCACGTGGCGCCGTCGCTCTTCATCGCCTCCTGGAGGCGTTTTTTGCTCGAGGCGTAGCAGACCGCCAGCCGCTTTTCGCCGATTCCGGGGATCTCGCGCCCGAACAGTTCCACATAGTGCGGGTAGGCCTGCTCCAGCAAGGCGAGGTAGAAGGCGGCCTTCTCCTGGGGGTAATCCGTCTTCAGCGCCCAGTGCCTGCTGACGTACCACGAGAACCCCGGCGTGTTCTTGACGCTGTCTCCGGAGAAGGTCTTCGGGATGGTGTTGCCGCAGGCGGCCGTTTCGACGTTGCGGACGGTCGAGGTCCGCCCGGAGACTACCACGTCGGCGGCCATGCGGCCGGGCGGGGGCGCCTCCGCCCCGGCGGCCGCGCTCCACGCCGCCCACAAGATGCACACGACCGCCGGTAGTCGTACGATGCTTCTCATGGCGCGGTTGATTTCTCCCCGCCGTATGGTATCGGCCCGCCCGTGCCGCGGCAAGCGCCGTGCCCCCCCCTCCCGCCTCCCTTGGCGGGGATAGGGGAGACGGAACCCCGCCAAGCACCTACGGAGCCGCAGGCTTGCTTGTGTTTTCCCGTTCCCGGTTGCCGGTTCCCGCCTTTACTTTAGTAGCGAAATGTATCGCGTTCACTATAGTATACACCGGAGGGCAAAAACGGGCACTTTTCACGCCGCGAAGGCCCGAAAACCCCCTTGGCGCTAGCGCCAAGGCCGTTTTTGCGTCGTTTGGCAAGATGGGCAAGGTGCTTTTTAACCGGTTTTTGATACTTCTTACGCGCTTTTGATCGGAACTTGATACCTTTTGCATCCCTCCGGGCGGTTTTGACCACCTGCGATTATATACTATAGTATATCCTACCGGGACAGTGGGGATTCTCCGACACCCCTTCCGGCGCCCCAAAACAATCAGGGACAGCGCCAAGCGGTTTCGGCGGGCCGGGTCGGGGGCCCGGGCGGGGTTGGCGCTGTCCCTGATTTCGGGTGATTCGCCCCCCTCGGCGGCCTCAGGGACTGCCATTTTGGCAGTCGTGCCTGAGCCATGAGGTCGGGATTCGGCCAACGGCCGCATCGTTTGGTTCCGCCCGTTTCAACGGGCGCGTGTCCGAACAACCACGGCACCCTCCTGCTCGGGAAAGCCCGTGATGGCGCGCCGTCGTAGGGACGGCCCTATATGGCCGCCCATGCCGTGCAACCGGCAGGCGGCAGACGCATGAAACAAACCCCCGGCACTGCCGGGGGATGCAGGGGCGGCCGGGGCGAGCCTTTAACCGCAAGAACGCCGAGAACGCGGGGGAAGGATTGGGCGAGAAAAGGCAACGGAGGTGGGAACAGGGAACCCGCCGGAGGCGGGCA
>JAPLMO010000082.1 GCA_026386995.1 Planctomycetota bacterium
AAGGGCAGATCGATGATCTACGTGTGCGATGCGGCTGCCTTGAAGGCACTGGCCGTCGGGCTCGCTAAACTGACCCCCAGGAAGTGACCGTCGCGCCGGAAGGGCTGGTCGAAGACGCCTTGGCGGTTGCCAACGGCGTACCGCCACGGCTCTTGTCGGTTTCGCTCTGCGCGCATCGGCCAGGAAAGATAAAGGCCGGGCGTCGACGCTCTCATCACCTCGCTGCGCCAACAGCATAACATCGAAGGCGGACGTCAACAAAGCGCGAAGAACCCATCCGGCCGCACGTCGCGGCGAAGCAAGGCGGATTTATCCCAGGATTGGTACTTCTCAGGCCGCCGCGGCCACCTTCTTCTCGTACCACACGCGGAACGTCACCGAGACCCAGCCGAACACGAGGCCTACGACGCATGCCGCAATCTCGGGCACGGCTATATTGGTATAGACCGTGGCGTTGTGCTCGGCCAGGCCCTTTGTGCCCATGAAGGCGAAGAACACGCCCGCCCCGATGAACCACGAAGGGATGAAGTTGAGGCCCGGCACCCGCTCCATCGCGATCACCGGCGTCACGACGATGAGGACGGCCAAGGCATAGCCCCAGTATCCGCCGAGGCCCGCGTTGCCGGCCAAGGCGTCGCCGAGCTCGAAAACGGCGATCGATGCCACGATGCCGCCGGCGTACCCCGCGAGCACCTTCAGCGCCATCTTGATTGAGCACCCGGCCAGAAAGTACATCGCCCATGCCTGGAATGTGATCCACGTGGCAAGGCTATCCGCCCCCTCGCCGAGCGTCTTGGCGTAGGGGGTAATCAGCATCAGGACGAACGCCTGAATCGCGATGAATACAGGGATGACCATGAATTTACCGAAGCTCATGCATACCTCCTATGGACGTCGGGTGCCGGTGGTCCCTGGAGGCGCGAGGTTCCCTCGGCAGCCAGGAATGTGCGGAGGATTGTGCCGCAGGGCCGCAGGCGTGTCAAGTAAATGCCCCGCTTGCGGCAAGAATCAGGCCCAACCGCTCGGCGAAGCAGGTGACCGCCCCCTTTCCCTCAATCGTTCCTCAAGAACCTGCCACGGTTCGTTGTATTAATGATCCGTGCGGTCCCACCGCTCGTTGCCGCTCACCACCTTGCGGACCATCTTGGCGATGCGGCGGCCCTGACCGTCGGGGCGGTTAACGGAGCGCTAGGCTTCGTCGCGGCGTCGCAGCCCCCAAGCCGTTGCCCACACCTGGGCGGCGAGGACACACACCGCGCCGGCAACCTGGATGGCAGTCAGCCTGTCCCCCGCCAGCCAGTACCCGAAGAGGACTGCAAAGACCGGCTCCATCGTCAGGATGATGGCCGTGCCGGCCGCCGAGAGGTGCTGCTGCACGAGCGTCTGAATGTAGAAGGCAAGCGCCGACGCCACGACGCCCACCATGAGCAGGCTGAGCCAGACCTGCCCCGAGGGCTGGGCCATCGGCTCAACGAACGGCCAGGCCGCGCCGAAGAGCACGGCCGCCGCCAGCATCTGGCCGAGCGCCAAGACCAGAGCGTCGTGACCGCGGGCGTAGCGGGACAAGAGCGCGATGTGGAGTCCGAACGCGGCGGCGCACCCGAGCGTCAGGAAGTCGCCGACCCTGAGTTCCCCCGGCATCTGCCCGGTCAGAAGCACGAGGCCGATCAGGCTGATTACCACGGAGACCAGAAGGGTCCAATCCAGGCGGACGCGGAAGAACGCCTTGGCGCTGATCGGCGCGAACACAACGAAGAGGCCCGTGATGAGACCCGAGTTGGTGGGCGTAGTGTACTGCAAGCCGAAGGTCTGGAGCAGGTAACCTGCGGCCATCGCCACGCCAATCGCGGCCCCCGCCCGCAGCGTCCGCCACGTCACCCGCTTCAGGCAGATGGGACCCAGCGCGGCGGCCGCAATCGCGAACCGGATGGCCAGGAATCCGACGACGCCATACGCCGCGGTGGCGTCTCTCACAACCACGAACGTCCAGCCCCAGATCGCCGTGACACCGACCAGGAGAACCACCAGAAGAACCCGTTTCACACACCGCCTCCGGCCAGGGTCATGAGCGCGAGTTCGGCTCCAAAGTTCAGCCGTTCCACAGCGGGCAGCGCCCGGTTGGCTGCCGTGATATCCTGCACGGCCGCTGTTCCTCCCGAATACTCCGTCCGCCTTATTCTACAAGCACTTACGTCTCTTGTCTGCCCCGGTCTGCGCGCATCGGCCAAGAGATAAAGGCCAGGCGTCGACGCCCTCATCACCTCGCTACGATTGGCCTTCACGCCGGAATCCGCCATCTGGTTGTCGCAGACACCGCTCGCTGACACCCGTCACTCGCCCCGCAGGCCCCGGACGGGGTTTTCGGGACGCACAGGTCGGCAGTCGACAGTCTTGTCCAACCACATGGCCCATTCCCGCATGGGCAGACGGTCCACGGGCTGGGAAACCAGGGCGACCGAAAACGCTCGACGTGATTCACGCCCGCACCTTTTGCCGAACGGCTATCGGCCGCCTGCCCCAAGCGACCCGTCGGCCGCCAGTGGCCGGCTGCTGATCAACCCGATGCCGCGCCCGCCGGTGGTCCCCTTCTTGCCCGGCACGGCGTTGTAGAACATCAGGAAGGTGTCGTTGGCGGGGTTGTAGACGAGCGAGATCTTGTGTGCGTACTGCTTGTCCAGCCCGCTCGGGTTTCCGCCTGCCTTGTAGAGCGGCTCGACGTGAGCGGTCCAGTGCAGCAGGTCGCGCGAGAAGGCAACCATGATGTGCGCCCCGCCGCGGCCCACGCCGAAATAGAACATGACCCAGTGGTCCCCGTCGCGGAAGACTTTCGCGTCGGAGCAGAACTGCTCGTCGTAGCCGCCGCCGCGGTTACGCAGGACGGGGTTGCCCGCGTAGCGGGACCAGTTCAGGAGATCCGTCGAGAAGGCGATGCCGGTCTGCTCCACGTGTCCGCCGGCGGCATTGTAGAAGTTGTAGAACTTGCCCTCGTGCTCGACAAGCCAAGGCTGGTAGATGCAGTCCTTCTCCCATTCGCCGCGGTCCGGCTCGAATACGGACAGGATATACTTGTCCTTCGCCCGCTTCCAGTGCAGGCCGTCTTCGCTCCCGGCAACGCCTTCGTAGCCGGGGCGAAGTTCGTAGCCGCCCTGGCGGGGGTACGCTCCGTAGAGCGTCCAGTATTTGCCCTGGTACCTCTTCAGCGTGCGCGGCGCCTTGAGGTCATAAGACTCGTAAAGGAACGCCCCCACCACGCAGCCGCCGTGGTCAAACTCGCCCTTGGGACCGTAGCCCATCGCCAGCCCTCTTTGCCTCCAGTGCACCAGGTCGGCGCTCTCGGCCACGAACGACTGGTAGCCTTTGCCGTCGAAGCCGATGAACGTCATGTACCACTTGGGGTCGCCGGGGACCTGGTAGACGGTGGGAACGTCGGTGCCCTGGATGTCGGGAAAGCCCTCGATCCCCGGGTTGGCGGGGACGACATGGTCGGGCCAGTAATGCCAGTTGCGAAACTTGGCCGACCACGCATCGAGCGTAGCCGCATCGATGGCCGCATCGCCCGCAGCGGAGATGGTTGAAGAGTCCGACTTGGCGGAGGATTGTTTCGTGGCCGCCGGCCCAGACTGAACGATCTGTACGGACGCGCTGGTGGGTTCCTCGTTCTTCCGGCCGGTGACTTCAGCCGTCGCGGCAGGCTGACCCTGTGGCAGACCCTGGGCGATGGCCGTCCAAGCCGCGGCCTGGATCAGAACAACAATCGCGGCCAAACATGGCATGTTCCCGATTTCCATGAACCTGCTGTTCCTCCCAAATATTCCGTCCGCCTTATTCTACAAGCACTTACGTCTCTTGTCTGCAATGCTCTTTGCCGCTACGGTTGAGGCCTTCCAACCAGAAAGGACGGCCTTCGTGCCAGAATCCGTCATCTGGTTGTCGCAGACACCGCCCGCTGACACCCGTCACTCGCCCCGCAGGCCCCGGACGGAGTTTTCGGGACGCGCACCTGCCGACGCCCAACCGCCCGCGTTGCCAACGTTTCAGACGAGGTTGAGTTTTGGAGCAATACGCCATCCTCGGCACTTCATCAGTTCTTCGGCTGTGCGCTGGCATGCTCACGGGGAGGAGGTCACTTATCCTCATATTGGCAACTAACGCCCCAGCAATTTAACCTCCTGCAAACACATGGCATATTTGCTTCCTGCCGGACGGGATTCGATTTTCGCCTTCCCCCATCCCGCGGCGAAGTTGGCTGAGTAACAAAGCCACAGGGTTCGCCCATCCGCGCTTATGAACTTCGAGGGAATATTCACAAAATACGCTTGTTCGCCAAAGTGTTTCAGATAACCGGCCAGTTTCCATGGTCCGGTTACCTGGTCGGACTCGAGAATATAGGTGTTGAAATAGGCCACGGTGTTCCCGCCGTCCGTAACGCACATCAAGTACTTTTTCAGGGGCGCATTGTAGGTCATGGTCACACATCCCATGTTGTCTTTCCACGCGGCGATCGGCTTGATGGTTTTGAAGTCACGACTCCAGATGGGCCTCCTGGACAGGTCGTGGCCGGCGAAGAATTCGTATTTCGACAGGTCGTTCATGTTCTCGATAGACGGCGTGACGCGGACCAGGTAGATCTCATCGCCAGTGATCCAACTGTTGAAGGCAAACCGGCGGCCATCGGGTCCCGCCGACGCGCCATGCCCCACAAGATAAGCCTTGGCATCCGGCGAATGCTCCATGTTTTTGCCAAAATCCACGAAATGCGGCGCTCCGATTTTCACCGGTTCGCCATTCAAGGCGGACTCTCCAAACAGCGGTTTCGCCGGCGTGCCAGGCGTCTCCGTCCACGTCTTCCCAAAATCAGTGGACCACCTGAAGCCAGGGATCGGACCGAGCCACGGCCAGTTGTAGGGAATATCGTCTCGTGTGACCCGCCATGAGGGATGCAGACAATAGGTTCCGTAGTACCAGACGCCGTTGTACACCAAGCTGCCGCAGGGATAGCGGCCTTCATAGGGTCGGGGACTGCTTTTGAAAACGCCCTGGTTCGTAACGATCAACTTGAGCGGATCATCACCCATAATCGTGGCGTGGCCCGTGGCCGCTGCGTCCCCCCCTGAGCCGCAACCCAGCCCGTTGACATTCCCATCGGTCCAGGGCGAATACATGTTTCCATCGGACGCCCAGGAAGGATACCACGTGTCTGCATCGGTGTATTCAGCATGCCGCCCTGTGAACTCCAGGCCGGTAAGCGTCTCCGAGGGCTTGAACGGACAGTCAGCCGGAGGTTCCGACCGCCACCGCCCCGCAGTGCTCTCACCTGACGGCGCGTCAGGCTTCATCTCAATCCTAGTTTGCGCGATCGTCTGCGCCGGACACTGGGTGCTCAGTGAAGTCATGAACATGGCGGTCATACCCAACAACACAAACAATCGGTTTATCATCTGTTTCCTTCTCCTGTACTGGTCCACCGATTTGCGTGCCCTTCGCCTGGCGGCATAACCTGTTTCTTTGACCATTCCTACGGTAGCCTCCGAGACGTCTGGTCACAACTTCTTTCGGAGGCTGATTTGCCCGAGAACCACGGTTGTCAAAACCTGTTTCTCCCCGATCACTGGAGCCGTCACGTCAAGTCAGCCCTGCTCCACGTCATCTCCCTGGCGAGGCTCGCCTGTGCCCACACCTGGGGATGGGTTGCCGGAAGCCTTGCCCCGCACATCGGCCAGGAAAGATAAAGGCCAGGCGTCGACGCTCTGGCCACCTCGCTACGATTGGCCTTCGCGCCGGAATCCGTCATCTGGTTGTCGCAAACACCGCCCGCCGACACCTGTCACTCGCCCCGCAGGCCCCGGACGGGGTTTTCGGGACGCGCCCCGGTACAGTGGGTGGTAATTGACGGGCTGCTATGGAGTTGAAGTCTCAATCGTCACAGCCGAGAAAGCCAGCGCGGCGATCCCATTGGCGCCACAAAGCAGTTTGTCATGGCGGCCGTCCCAGTGCTTTCCGGAAAGGTATGCGATGGATTTGGCTGCGGAGGGCGATGTCAACCGGAGCGTGATCACATTTCCTGCGACCTTGCCCGAACTGATGGGCGCCGCCGCGTCATCGAGGTAAATCCAGGCTTTGCACTCATCCTTCCAGACCATGGGTTGCCCGAAGTCCAGGGCGATTTCATTTCTTGCGGCGGTGGTGAACCAGGCACGCTTGAGATTCGGCGCGGTGATCGCATGGGTCGGGATCAGCCCGTAATTGTCCTGCTCCACCAAGGGTTCGATCAGCTTCGCAATTTGCACATACCCTTCCAGATCAAAATGAGCCAGCCCGCGACCGCTCGACCCGCTGACGATGCCACAGGTGGACATGATCCGCATGTTGGAATAGAGCGAAGGCAAGGTTCTCTGAACCTCCAGCAACATGTCGCCGGCGGGGGTGCCGCCCATGTTGCAGCCGCTGGGCCAGATCTGGTAGATGTAATAGTGCTGGATGTTGGGATAATCCTGTTTCCATGCGGCTGACATATCCACGAAGTACTGCTGATAGGACTTCCAGTTGTAGTCACCGGTGGGCGCACCGCTGCCCTGGTCGTTCTCGCCCTGGTGCCACAGAATGCCGCGAATGCCGTGCGTCAGTTTGGCCCCAGCCACGCGCGTCAGCAGGCTGCCGTAAATCTTATAGGGGTTGCCGTAGAAAGCGCCGCTGGTGTCATAGTGATTGGCTGGATTGGGCTGGTGCTGCCAAATGGGGGTGCCGCCGTACGCGCCATTGATGATGCAAATGGGAATCCGATATTTTTCCACCAGATTATTGGCGAGCACCATGCCCCATGTGCCGATTTGGCCGACGCCGTAATTCGGTTGGCCCCAGATCCGGGTCCGGACCGCGTTGACCCAGCCTCCTTTGATATCCCCATTATGCTGATTGCCATAACTGCGGATCCAAGTGCTGAGGGGGGTTTCCGGGTCCACCGTAGGCCCATTGTTCGGCCCGGTGGCTTCGGCATTGGATTGTCCGTCAATGATGTAGGCGTCGCCACAGATGAGGTTGTTCACGGTTTTCAACATCGTTTCGGTGCCGCCGGCCTTGGTGCCGAACTCCACTTTGTATTTGATCAGGCCCGGCTTGAGTTTGGCCGTCAGCGCGTAGGATTTGTCCGCGGCGAGCTTCTGGCTTTCGGTTTTGATGAGCCTATCGTCGGCATAGACTTTGAGAAATACAGAGTCTGCGACCTGGTCCAAAGTCCCGTTGTAATAAAGGGTACCCTCGTTCTTGTCGTCGCGGGCGTAGAACTGGTTGTCTTCGGGCTTCTCATCCTTCCCCGGGATTCGTTGCACCCAGGCATCATTCTTCGGTTCGGTCACCAGGATTGAGGTCGTGGCGGCAAAATCCGCGCCGCCGTTATTGAGCGCCAGACTGACGGTAATCTTGCCGCTGCATTGCGACCGCTTGAGGACCATCTTGTCAGGGGCAATTTCCTTGATCACGGCGCCGCCGGACACGGTCCAATGGTATTTCAATTCCCCAGCGCCTTTGGCCTGCATCGCGGTGAGATTGCTGATCGCGGGCACCACCTCGATGGCGTCACGGCCATTCCATGCCGCGGGTGCTCTCAGGGTAAACACCGGTTCGGGAATCGCTTCCTTGATCGTCACCGGAATGTCCCTGGTCTTGGTCTCATTGGCATACACCGCCTTGAACTGCAGAACAAACGCCGTGTCCGCCACCACACGACCCGCCTCGAGGGTGTACGAATACTGGTCCACGGCAACTACCGTCTCCGCGCCATCTCTCTTGAGAACCCAATAAACCTTCCGGGCGCCCCCGGCCTGAGCGGTGACGGCCACGCTCTTGCCCTCCAGAACCTTGATCTCCGCCGGCGAGACCGAAAAGGTATTGCCCGGCTGCACCAGAGAGCCAACCAGGGTTTGCATGGGATTCTGGTTTTCGTATTCCAGTTTGATCCAGTCGGCGGAGCGGGCGACCCGCGAGACCCGCACTTCGTCGATGTCGCCGGCAAACTGGTAGCTGCCCCGCAGACCGCCGATATTCATACCGATGTTATTCATTATAGACATCGCGGCCTTATGATAGTTACTTCCAGAAAGCATTCCGTTCACATATATCTGGCTCGTTCCATTAGCATACGTGGCGGCCACATGATACCACTTGCCGATCACCGGCGAATAGGCGGCGCCCACGCCGCCCGGGCCGTCGGACTGCCAGCTAAGGCCAGGCGGGGATCCGATATACATCACCACTTCATTCCCGTCCCCGGTTTTGCCGTTGTATCTGGTGGCATACCTCCCCCAACCGAAGATCGCTGCGCCGGCCGCTTCAGCCCGGAACCAGGCTTCGGATGTGAACGGGCTGTCGCTGTAGGGATAGGTCGTGATGTTGTCGCCGCAATTGATCCCCTTGCCCGGGATGAAATGGCGTCCCTTGCCGATTATTCCGCCGGCCACGGTCGAGCCGGCATCCTTGGCTGTAATCGTGCCGACTTCATCCTTGAGCGTTTCATTCATGTGCAAGACGCTGGCGTAGCCGTTGTCGGCATTGAAGACCGCGGAGCCGTTGGACTCACTGGCCGCATCGGCCTTGCCCCAATACAGTTTGATTTCCTGGCGCGCGTTGCCTTTGATGGTCGGTATGCGCACCCAGATGCTGGCGGTGCCCTTCGCCGCATCCCATTCCTCCACCTGGCAGGCCAGCGGCTTGCCGGTGCCGGCGGCGAAACGGATATCCTCTCCGCCGGCTTTCGCCTGGCCGAAATCGAAAACATCCTTATGCAACCGCACCAGCAACGGGAAACCGTCTTCCGAGGCCGATGCCGGCAGATTCGCGCCTTCGGGCGTGGTGAGCAGGTAGATGGAACCGGAATGCTGCCAGCCCGCATATTGGGCAGATGCCGCCTGCGAAAGCCCCGCGAGCAGAAGCGCACCGCAAACAATTTTCTCGATTTGATGCATCATTATCTCATTCCTTTTTGAAGTCGATCCGATAAACAAAGGCGTAACGACACGGTTTCTCCCGCGGAACCGAGAGAGTGAGTCCGTCATCGGTCTGACGCCATTTGACCTCGTCTTTTGAGCCCAACATGCTTACGGCGGCTATTGTCTTGTCGGGTACTCCCTTATTGCCCAGCGCCCTTACAACGACATCCTTTTCAGGCCAGGCCAGGCAGATGGCATAAATCGAATTCCCTTTCGCCGTGAATCGGATATCGACGGGGGATCCCGTACTCTGTTTTGCGGCCTTGGCCGCCTCATTGTCCAATCGCGGTCCATCGCGAAAGACCTTCCAAGGCGAGGTTCCGTAGATGGCTTCCTGGTTCGTCTCCATCCACGCTCCGACCTCCATCAACCGGTCAATGCTCGGCTGGGGAATGAGTCCTTCGGAGGTGGGGCCGACATTCAGCAGGTAATTGCCGCCCTTGCTGACGATGTCCACCAGGCGGAAAACAATCTCCTTTGCGTCCACCCAATTGTGATCGTTCTGATTGTAGCCGTAGCTGGTGTTCATCGTCCCGGGATTTTCCCATTCAAATCCCAGGGCCTTGTCCGCGATCTCGTTATCCCCTGTGGAGATATAATCGCAATAGGGTGGCGGTATCCGGGCCGGGAAGCGACACGTCTTGATCCTGCTGTTCACAACGCACTCCGGCCGCAACTTCCGGATGGCCTGGTAAAGCGCCTCGACCTGGGCGTCGCTCTTCATGTCGATCTCGTCGAACCAGAGAAGATCCGGCCGGTAATTGATCAGGAGTTCCTCGACCTGGGGCTTCGCAAACCCCTCGAAGTACCGGTCGAAATCCTCCTTCTTGGAATCGGGGAAATCCCAGACATTGTTCTGCTTGTAATTGTTTCCGGGGCCCTGGGGCCGATACCAGTCCCGGTCTATGGAATAGTAGCATCCAAACCGGATGCCGGAATCACGGCAGGCATCCGATAACTCCCGGGTGACATCCCGCTTGAACGGCGTCGCGTCGGCGACGTTATACGGCGTCAATCGGGATCTGAACATGCTGAAGCCATCGTGGTGTTTGGTTGTCAAAACCATGTATTTCATGCCGGCCTTCTTCGCGATCGCGGCCCAGGCCTTGGCATCGAATTTTACGGGGTTGAACCTCCCGGCCAGCAACTCATACTCTTTGGCGGGGATCTTCTCGGCGAACATGATCCATTCGGAATACCCCGTCGCGTGGACCTTGTCCTTCCACACCCCCGCGGGGATTGAATACAGCCCCCAATGGATGAACATGCCGAACCTGGCCTCGCGCCACCATTGGATGCGCTGCTCCCGGGTCAGTCCCGCCTCCGGCATCGGGGCGGCGGTAAGAGAGGTCTGGGCAGGCTTGTCCTCCGCGGCGTCCAGCGGTGCCAGTGGGGTCAGCAACAGGGCGGCAAAGACACCGGCAAATTGTACTGTAAGGTTCATCGACTTGGTGTGGTTCATCGCTATTTCACCTTCAGATCTTTCCGCTCGGCGCGGTCCATGAGTTTGGGTGCGGGAAAACCGTTCTTGCGAATGCGGGCTCCTGTGCTGGCCCACCGTTTGCCGTGCCCTTCGTCTGGCGGCGTAACCTGTCTCTTTGGCCACACTTATGGTAGCCTCCGAGGTGTCTGGTCACAACTCTTTTCGGAGGCTGATTTGCCCGAGAACCCCGGTTGTCCGAACCCGTTTTTCCCCGATCGCTGGAGCCGGCACGTCAAGTTTGCCCTGCTCCACGTCATCTCCCTGGCGAGGCTCGCCTGTGTCCACACCCGGGGGTGGGCCGCCGGAAGCCTTGGCCCGCGCATCGGCCAGGAAAGAGATAAAAGCCAGGTGTCGACGCTCTCGTCACCTCGCTGCGATTGGCCTTCGCGCCGGAATCCGTCATTGGGTTGGCGCAATGCGAATCGCCATGCTCACCGGCTTGCAGAGGGCCTGCAACCGCTCGTCCAAAACGGCCCGATTGGGGTCGGCGCCGCCCGAATAGTTCTTGCGGAAGACTGCGTAGCCGCTCATGCGGAAGGCGGGCGTGTCCTGCCGACGGGTCTTGACGTGCAGAGCCATGGGCGCGTGCAGATCGCCCACGGTGACGCCTTCAATATACATCACGTATTGACCGGCGGCCGTGATGCTGTCGCCGACAAAGACGATCTTCTCCCGCTCGCCCAGGGCAAACCCGCCGGCCGACGGCTGCGTTGCCGGCTGGGCCGGGACCGGGGCACACAGCGTGAGCCACAAGCACATGGTCATGGCGATCCGCATGTTCTGCCCTTTCGTGGGTCGTTTGCATTGAATCCGCCCGCCATCCGGATACGCAGTGCGGGGTATCATTGGGCCTTTTCCGACAGCACGTCCAGCGGCGGCCCTTTGAGGCGGCCCTGCCCGAACGGTCCGTCGCCGCGGTCCGGGTCCGGGCCGATATCTTCCGCCACCATCACACGGTTGATCAGTTCCTTGAAAGGCACGCCGGTGTCGCCGAACTTCTTCATCCACGCCAGCGCCTGCGCGTGCAGTTTTTCGCGGAGCGCCCGATGTTCAGGCGCATCGTAAAGGTTGTGCAACTCTCGCGGATCGGCGGCACGGTCATAGAGGCAGGCGTATCGTTTCCAGCCGGCCGCCTTGGCCGCCGGCTCGACCTCGCCGCCGGGCAGGTCGAATGCGTAGGTGTGGCGCCGCGTATAGACGCCGCGCCAGTTGCCCGCGAAATAGAAGAGCGGCACGGATTCGACCGCATCGTCCTGCGCCGCCCGGATTTCGCCGGCCAGGTTCCTGCCCTGGCAGGTCTCCGGCGCCGCAAGCCCCATCAGGTCCAACAGCGTGGGCATGAAATCCAGCGTGCCGAACAGCAGGTCGCTGACCCGCGGCCGGAGCCCGCGCGGCCAGCGGAGGAGCAGCGGGACGCGACACGACTCGTTTTCCGGAACGCCCTTGTTGCAGGGCCAGCCGTGCGACATCAGCGTGTCGCCGTGGTCCGAGGTGTACACGACGAGGGTATTCTCCGCCAGGCCCCGGGTCTTCAGTTGACCCATCAGTTCGCCGAACGCACGGTCCAGGCCCGTACACATCGCCATGTGGCCCTGGTACATCCGGCGGTGCCGCGGCGTGTCCTGGACGTTCGGCCGCAGCGTGAGATTGTCCGCGTCGTAGAGATTGAGCAGGTCCTTCGGCGCGTCGTAGCCCGCATGCGCCTGGCCCCAGTTGTGCGGCGGGTGCCAGGAGAGGAAGAGCGCTAACGGGCGGCCAGCGTTTTCCTCGATGAACCGAACGGCCTGCCGGGTTTGCGCGTAGGGTTCCCAGTCGCCGTAGAGCCGTTTCTGACCGCGCTCATCCCAGTAATATGCGTGCTGGGCGTCGTAGAGGAGCGTGCAGTTGTTGGAGAGGAAGTCGTGGTCGAAGCCGTAGCGGAACGGCCCGGGCGGGATGGGCCGGTTGCGGTCGCCGCCGTAGAGGTGCCACTTGCCGAAATAGCCCATCCGATAACCGGCGTCCCGAAGCACTTCGCCGAAGTAGCGCCCGCCGCCGGGGACGACGCGCACGTCGTTCTTCAAGGCGCCGCAGCGCAGCGGGTGCCGGCCCGTCAGCAGCATTCCGCGGTAGGCCGTGCAGACCGGCTGGCTGGAGACGCACTGGCTGAAGCGGACACCCTCGGCCGCGAAGGCATCGATGTTCGGCGTGACGATCTCCTTGTTGCCGTAGCATCCCAGCATGTCGAACGACTGCTGGTCGCTGAACACGAACACCAGGTTGGGCCTGCCCCGGGCCGGGGCGGAGGGCCCGGTGGCAAGCGGCTTTTCCGAGGACTGTGATCCCGGAGGGTCCGCCTCTCCGAAGGTCGGAAACGCCGCCGCGCCTGCGGTCAATCCGGCGAGCCTCAGAAAATCGCGGCGCGTTCTCGTGTGCATGTCGCGTCTTCCCTTTGTTGCTCACGGCGGTCGTAGGCAAATCCTGGTTAACAGCCTATCACAGGACGCTGCCTGCCTCAATCGGCCTTGCTCCCGCCATTTGCCCCTGCCCTCCTGCCGGATGACATCATTCTTGGCCAGATCGGTCGGGCTTCGCAATGATCTTCACCGGTGTGCGCGGCGCGAGATTGAGATGAACTTTGTCGGCTTCCACACTGAACTCCGGCGCCGGGCCGCGGCCGGTCTTGCTCAGCGTGAAGACATCCAGCGGCTTCCCGCGGAACTTCTCCGGCAGCGTCCAGTCACGCTCGGAGCCGCCCGGGCTGTAGCAGTAGATGGCGTCGCCGCGAGGGATGAAGCGATCGTCGTCGTCGGCCACAAGCACGTCGCCCATCGTGACCTTCAGCCGGTTATTGGCCAACTCGGCCACCACCTCGCGATTGCCGTACTCGATGCGGAACCCGCCCGGGATACCTTGCACGTTGGTCATCTCCCGCTCGAGGAAAAACTGGTACAACAGCGCGCCGCGGTAGATGCGGTCGACGATCTCCGGCCATTCGGTCTTGTAGGCCACGGTCAGCCCGCGCGGCCCGTTGAACCAGGAAAAATTCTTCTTCCAGGTTTCCTCGCTCACCGACTGCCGGTCCAGCGGATCGTAAGAAAAGTCCTGGTGGATAGCGCCGACCGTGGCGCAGTCGGCGCGGCTGGGGCCGGAATCGCGGCTGCCCGTGCCCCCGCCCACAAGTTTGCGGTGCCAGAGTTGGCAGGTCGTCAGGTTTGTGTCCCAGTGCCACACGCCCGCGAGGATTTGCGTCAGGTCGATCGGGGCGCCGTTCTGGCCCTCGGTGGTGACCGTAATCCCCCGCTCGCGCAGCCAGTCCATGATCGGGGCCATGCCGCAGACCAACTCTTCCAGTACGCCGATGCCGTCCGGGCAGCCCAACGGAACGGTGTTCGTGATCCGCAGGTTGTCGAAGTGCAGGGTTCGCTGCACCGGCGCGACCTTCATCATCGCTTCCAACCGGCGGAAGATGCTGCCGGTCTCAGCGTCCAGCGTGTGGCAGATGCCGTTGCGGGTGCAGAACCGCTTGTCGTAACCGGGGTTCTCCGGGTAGCAGTCGTCGATGTTGGAGTGGTAGCTGAGGATCGTGTTGTGCTGCTTCGCCGCGCGGGCCAGTTCGCGCAGGCCCCCCGCCCCGCCGATCCGCTCGTTCACCTTGTCCATGGCCGGGTAGCCGGTGTCGTGGCCCGTGTACTGCCAACCCACGAGGTAGACGATCTGCGGCAGGCCATCGGTCACGTTGTGGATCGCCCGGATCATCTCCTCCGACTGCTTGAACGTGGTCCGCACGCCGCAGGCCGGCAAGTCGCAGAAAATCTTGTACAAGAGATGCGTATGGTAGATCGGGTCGATCTCGGGCAGGCGACGGTTCACCCAAAGGCAGTAGTCGCTCAGGTCGGCGCGGCCGTCGTGGTTGATATCGCCAAGGAACACCACTTCAGCGCGCAGCGGCGGCATCGTCTTGTTCCGCACGCGGTATTGGTAGGTGTTCAGCGCGATGGCGTACTTCCGCTCGGCTGTGATCTGATGCGTCTGCGGAAACAGCGGGTAGTTGCCGTAAACAAACACGCACAGCTTTTCCGGCCGGTAGAGACACCCGTAGACTGCCGGCTGCGGGCCGTGCGGGCCGGAGGTACGAATCTGCCCGGCCTGGTCGCCCATCCACATCTTGCCGCCCTGGTCCGGTCCCGAGGTGGTCAATCGCCAGAAGCGGTACTCGGGATCGCCGATGGCCACCAGCGGCAGGTCCTGCCACTGGATCGTCTTGAGATTCTGCCGCGGGTCGGCGATGTTCCTCAGTTCCATCGCCAGTGTGTTGCCTTTGAGCGAGAAGGCGCAATCGAAGGCAATCTGCTCGGCCGGGAGCGACATGGCATAGACCACCTCTTTTTCGCCCTTGCGGACGTCGATCTTCCACCGCTGCCAGCGCACCGGGTTGCCATTGATCATCAGCGCTCCGCGCCCGTCGGTCCCGGAAAACTTCGAACCGCTCGGCCGGTGCTCATAGCCCAGCACCACCGGCCGGCGCGAATCCATGGAGACCTTGAGCACCTCTCCAGCCAGTTCCAACGGAGGCCCGGGCGGTTCAGCGGGCGGGGCCTTCACCAGGCGGGTCGGATCGACCGGCAGCAACTCGAACGTGACAGGTTTGGCCTCGCTCTTCGCGGCGGCCCGCAGGACCTCGAATTCCCCGGCCAGGTACTCGCGATCGCCCTGGTGGCGGTCGGGGTTGGCCATTTCCACTCGTGGTCCCGGTGTTGTCGGGACCATGCCCACGAGCACCCGATACTTGCCCGGCGGCGAGCCGGCCGGCACCACGATTGGCTGCGGCCCTTCCTGCACGAAGCGATCGGCCGGCCACTCCATGGTTGACCGCTGCGGTGCGAAGTCCGCCCCAATCCGCTGCCCGTCCGGCCGCACCACGTGGACAAAGACCACCATGTCGGACTGCGAAGGGCCGTTGGAGCGGAAGGTGTAGGTGGCGCGAATCGCCTCGCCCGGCGGGACCTGGCCGCGGTCCAGTTCGATGCGGGCCAAAGCAGGGCGGAACTCGGCCCGCGCCGCGGAAAACGATAGAAGAACCAGCAGCAGGCCACACAAGTTGCGGATTGATTTCACCGTCAACTCCCTTTTTCTACTCGTTTGTTACTCGCTCCGCCATGGTCAACAAAGCACAACTGATGTAAAGGGTAACACGATCTGTTTTCGTACGGCAGTCTCCTGGCCAATCTTCGTCGGGTCTATTCCCGGACCAACCGCAGGCTTTCATTTTCGGCCGTATCGAAACTGAACCGGTCCGACTTGAATTCTTCCGATTTCTTGTCATTACGATAGAGCCTCACGGAATGTCCCGGCCACGGGTTCACCAGCGTGCACTTTCGCCCGCGCTCACTCGTAATCTTCACATATTGCACCTCGCCGCCCTTCAGTTCGCTGGTGACCAGAAACGCATCCCATGCCCGGATATTCACGAAACGCGCGTCTTTGCTCTTGGGCCAAACGGGAAACACACGCAGGACGTGCCCGTGCCCCATGCACAACATCTCATTGATGGTGTTCGGTACGATGCTGCAGTTCTCGATGCCGTGAACATTGCCGCGCGTGAAGCCGTTGGCCCCGCCCACTTTCTCGATCATCTCGCGCAGTTTCTGGAGGATTGTCTCCGAATCGTACCCCACCCGAACTGCCGCCGGGAAGAAGCTGTTCATGCCGTTGCCGTCAATCCACCTGTTCATAACGCGGACTGTGTTGCGGGAGATCTCGAGCAGCTTCGGGTCGCTGTCCAGGCCGATCGCCCCCGCGGGATAAATGTGTTGAATCCCCAGCGAATTGCGGTTGTTCCAGGCCACACCCTTTTCGGTGTAGCGGAAAACGGTCGCACCGTCCTCCTCCTGAGTGGCGAACTTGCTCAAGTGCTTCAGGATGTGCCGCCATTTCTCCTGCCGACCGGCATCGACACCCAGCGCCGTGCTCATCTCCGTGGCAAGTTCAAACGTGGTGCGCACGAGGCCCAGCGACACGATGGAGTTGAAATCCGGGCCCGACCCCTCATGAACGGAATCGTCGTAAATGACGTAGCGGCCGCCTTCGAACTTCAGGTAGTCTTCCCAGAAGTTCGCGACTTCGAGCACAAACGGATATAGCGTCTTCGCGTATTCCTTGTCGTACGTGTGATACCAGCGCATGGCAATGTTCACCAGGCAGTAAGCCGCATTGCTCTTTTGGCCGAGAAAGGTCCCCGGGGCGCTGGTCTGGATTCCATTGGCGCCGATTCCCACTGGATAATACACGCCACGGATGTTCAGCAGCGTCTTCGCGCAGGACCGGCCGCGCTCCATGAAATCGAGCACCGGAGCGTGGAAGGGATCCGCTTGCTCGAGGTGGTTGCACGAGTACAGGGCATAGAAGGGTGCCTGGAAGTTGTAGTTGAGATGATAGTCCCCCGCCCAGCGGGGGTCGTCATCCGTGACCCAAAGCCCAAAAAGTCCCGGGGGAAAATCCGGATTTCGGCTGCTGCTGCCCATGACGTAACTGGACAGGTAATAACGTTGCTCGAGAACCGGGTCGCCGATCTCAACCAGCGAATGGGCCCAGAACTCCCGCCACCACCGGGTGTGCTGCTCCAGGAGTTTGTTCGCCTTTTCTGCGTTCAAGCCAAGGGCCATCTGCTGCGCGGCCACCAGCGGATCCTTGCTGTCAAACGAACTCTGCATCGCCACCGCGACCGTGACCTTCCGGCCCGGCTGAAGCGTAAACTTCGGCCCCGGCTGCGATTTGGCCTTGGGCGGCTGCTTTTTCCCGGGCGGCGGATTGGAGGCGGCAGCCACAGGCTCCCATTCAGGGATGATTACTTTCCCGCCTGTGACCGTAAGGGCGCAGGCCGCCGCCGTGGGAATATTCACATCCTCGGCGAACGCTTTCGTGGCCCAGAGGACCGCGCCCTTGCGGCCGAGGTCTTCCTTGGAGCCCCGCCCCGGAGCCGCCCACAACCTGGTTTCCACGTCGACCGGCTTGCCCTCGACGGCAATCTCGACGAGCAGAAAGTCCTCCGTCGCCGCCACGCAGGAACGCATCGTTACCGTGGTCCCGTCCTTGGTGAATCGGGACGTCGTGATCGCCGGGTGGATCTGCTGCTCGATCAAATATGTAGCGCCGGCGAGGGCCGGGATGTTGATTTCCAGGCCGCCGAACAGGCGCGGGCCACCCAGCCGATGGCCGTCCTTCAACCGCCAGAAATTGTTCTTGCTGATCCAGAACCGCTGGGCTTCCGGAGCTCCGCTGATCACGGCGCCCAGATCACCGTTGCCCAGAAGAGGGCCATCCGCCGCCCCGCGGGAAGGGGTTTCCCTGGGGGGCGCATTGAATACGGCCTTGTATTGCGAAACGATCCGCTCGGCCTCGGCCTGCATTCGCTGCTTATCGGCCTGCGCTCCCAAGGCTTGCCCCAGCGCCATCAGGCCGACCGCCACGCTGACTGCCGCGTACCGACCGATTCTTCCCGATCTCATAACTCCTCCACTGCTGTTATCCAGTCGATTCTTTAACCAAGGCACAACAGCCTTATCCCCGCAACTGTACCCCTTCATCGTAAGTGGCACAATCAAGCCCTCGGCGGTAGAGTCGAGGTTTGGCGCGGTGGGGTAGGTCGGGCATATCCGTTGACCGCTGCCCCTCCCGAATATTCCGTCTGCCTTATTCTACAAGCACTTACGTCCCTTGTCTGCCCCGCTCCGCGCGCAGAAGGCCAGGAAAGAGATAAAGGCCAGGCGTCGACGCTCTCGTCACCTCGCTACGATTGGCCTTCGCGGGTCGTTTCTGCGACCGGCATTTTCCGGGAGAATCCTGCTGTTTCTCACCATCCTCTAATGTGCGGTCTGTACCATGAGAGGTACGCGCCCGACGTGGGGCTAATCAAGGACGAAGACTTCGTCCTCACGAAGATCGAGAGGCCGAAGTTCGGCAAGGATCGTGAGCATCGCTGGCGGTGGTTGTCAGCGAACAGTCATCTGAAAAATATCGGTTCATCGCGGGCAAGGTCAGATAGGAAATGCCAGGTCAGGGTTACCCAGAAAAGTCGTCAACGGTTCAGAAATCCCTGTTCAGAACGGAAGTGGTTCCGTTTGCCGCAGCCGTCGCTCTTTTGCTGGCGATGACACTGGCGGTTGACCTGGCATTGCACAGGGCCAACCTTGGCTGGGTGGGACGATACCTGGGCATACCGGGAACATTCCTGATCGCCGTGTCATTTCTGTATTCCCTGAGAAAGCGCAAAATCATTATTCGTTTCGGAACGGTCAGGCAGTTTCTTACGGTTCATGAAGTCTGCTCGTGGGTGGGTGCCCTGATGGTCCTGGTTCATTGCGGCGTGCACGTCAACACGATCCTGGCATGGCTGGCGGCCTTGTCGATGGTAGTGGCGGTCGTCAGCGGCCTGACGGGCAGGTTGTTGTTGACGCGATCACTGAAACGCATGGCGTCGAGGAGGGAGAACCTTCGCAGCCGGGGGCTTTCAGAGGCCCAGGCGGCGGAGGAACTGCTCTGGGAGGCCATGGCCGTTGCCGCAATGAAGAAATGGAAGGTGGTGCATTTCCACATTACGGTAAGTTTTTGCGTCTTGACGGCGTTCCACGTGTTCCTGATTGTCTTCTTCGGCGAGTGGATATGAAGAACCCCTGGATGTGGCTGGGTCTGGTGCTGGGCATCGCCACGTGCGCGGCACTGGTTTGCCTGTTTCCCGCCACGATGGCAAGCCCCGGCGGCCTTAGGCAAGGCCACCAGGACCTCGCCGGTGACTGCCTGAAGTGCCACAAGCCCTTCCAGGGCGCACCGCGTGAGAATTGCGTTGCGTGCCACCAGGTGGACAAGATCGGCTTGGCGGCAGCGCAGGGCAAAGCGTCCGCCGCCACGCGGCCGAGGAAGACGCTGTTTCACCAGCATCTCCAGGAGCAGGACTGCGTCGCCTGCCATCCCGAGCACAGGGATTCGGCGGTCAACGTGGCCGAACCGCAGTTCAACCATCAGTTGGTGAATGTCGCCGTCCGCGGCGATTGCCCGAAGTGCCACCAGGCGCCCAAGGACGTGGCGCATCGATGGATTGCGACCGACTGCGACGGTTGCCATACGAACACGGAATGGGTGCCCGCGACGTACGATCACAGGAAGACGTTCAGGCTTGATTCGGACCACAAGCCCAATTGCAGAACCTGCCATTCGGACGGCGACTATCGCAAATTCACGTGCTACGGGTGCCACGAGCATTCGGCGGCAAAGGTGGAGAGAAAACATATCAAGGAGGGAATTCGCGATTTCCAGAAATGCGCGCAGTGCCACCGAAGCGCAAGCACGCACGAGGCGAAGCGCAACCTACGACTACAGGAGGGCGGAGGTCCGGTCAGAAGAGCCGATTAGGCAACGGGTGGCCCCCCCGAGTATTCCGTCCGCCTTATTCGACAAACACTTACGTCTCTTGTCTGCCCCCTCCCGCATTTGACCCGGCCCTCCTGCCGGATGACATCATTCTTGACCAGGACAGCTGGCGTCCTTGAAGACGGCGACCAGGCGGCGCCGCTTGACAGCCACTTCGCAGATGGTACGCTTAGGGCATGACAACCCTGCATGCGGCGGCCGATACCACGTACACCTACGTCGACAGGGACGTGACCCTGCATGAGATGCTGGCCTGGATGGCGCCGGCCGGCCGTTTGGCCATCGACATCGAGGCTGATAGCCTGTACCACTACCGCGAAAAGGTCTGCCTGGCGCAGGTGACGGTGTGCGGGCGAAACTTCGTGGTGGATCCGTTGGCGAAGTTGGACCTGGAACCTTTTCTGGCCGCGCTGGCGGGTCAGACGCTGGTCATCCACGGGGCGGATTACGATCTGCGGATACTGCGCGGTTCGTTCGGTTTCCGCCCGAGGGCAGGGGTGATCGACACGATGATAGCCGCCCAACTTCTGGGCTTCGAGAAACCCGGGCTCTCTTCGCTGGTGGAGCAGTTCTCCGGCCAGACCTTCAGCAAGGGCGGGCAGAAGTCCGACTGGTCGCGCCGCCCGCTCAGCCCGGCGCAATTGCGATACGCGGTGGACGACACGCGGTACCTCGAACCGCTGGCCGACAGGCTGTTGGCCGACCTGGGCCGGCTGGGACGGCGGCACTGGATCGAGCAGAGCTGCGAGGCGGCCATAGAAGCAACGGTGGACGACCGCGAAGTCGATCCGGATCGGCAGTGGCGGATTAAAGGCATGCGGGACCTGACGCGCTCGCAGGCAGCCTTCGTGCGTGAACTGTGGAAGTGGCGCGAACGGGAGGCCGAGCGGGCGGATCGCCCGCCGTTCAAGATTCTTGGCGATGCCGGCCTGATGGAACTGGCCGCCTGGGCCGAGAAGCATTCGGGGGCCGACCTTGCTCGCGCGCCAAGGCTCCCGCGCGACTTCCGCGGCACGAGGCTGGAGTCGCTGCGCGAGGCGATCCTCAGGGCAGGCCGCCTCGGCCACTTGGACTGGCCGGAGCCGCGACTGCGGCTCTCGGAGAAGCGGTGGAACCCGGCGAAAGGTTTGGGTCGTCTTCGCGATGGCGTCGCCAGCCTGGCCGCGGATCTGGGTCTGCAACCGGCGGTCGTCGCGCCCCGGACGGCCCTGGATGAGATCTCTCGCCGCCGACCGACGGACGTGGCGGGAATCCAGCAAGCCGGCAAACTGTTGCCCTGGCAGGCGGGATTGCTCGTCCCGGTTGTTCGGCGCGCGTTGGGCGTGGGTTGATCTCAAACGCCGTGTTGCTCCAGGACTCACCCACGCCCGAACCGTTGTTCCTCCCGAATATTCCGTCCGCCTTATTCTACAAGCACTTACGTCTCTTGTCTGTTCCACGGTCTGCGCGCATCGGCCAGGAAAGAGATGAAGGCCAAG
>JAPLMO010000004.1 GCA_026386995.1 Planctomycetota bacterium
GTCACTATCGTCGATATGCGAAACGAGGCGGCCGACCGGCACGGACGCCATGTCCTCTCCGGCAAACTAGAAAACGCCATCGACGAGGCCTGGCGCAAGCAGGAGCAGACCATCCTGATCCTGAACCGCCGCGGCTTCGCAACGCACCTTTTCTGCGTCAAGTGCGGCCACGCCGCACGGTGCCCGGACTGCGACGTGGGCCTTACGTACCACGCCAAGCCGGGCATCCTCCAGTGCCACTACTGCGGCAAGCGCACGGCCCCGCCCGCCACGTGCCCGGCATGCTCCGCCGAGACGGTCAACTACTGGGGAACCGGCACGCAGCGGGTCGAGGAGGAAGTGCGGCGGAAATTCCCCGACATCCGCGTTGAGCGGCTCGACAGCGACGCCGTCGCCCGTCGCGGCGGACACGAGGGGATACTTGCGGCCTTCCGCGACGGCGAAATCGATGTCCTCGTCGGCACGCAGATGGTCGCCAAGGGCCTGGACTTCCCCAACGTAACCGTCGTCGGCGTCATCAACGCCGACGTGGCCCTCAGCCTGCCAGATTTCAGGGCCAACGAGCGGACCTTCCAACTCGTCACCCAGGTCGCCGGCCGCACGGGACGCGGGCCCAAGGGCGGCCAGGTCTTCGTCCAGTCGTTCCAGCCAGAGCACCTGGCGATTCAACTGGCCGCCAAGCACGATTACGAATCGTTCGCGAAGGACGAACTGGCGGCACGCAAACTGCGCGGCTATCCGCCGTTCGGCAGGCTCGCGCGGATCATAGTCCGCTCGCAGAGCCGCCAGAAGGCCGCCGAGGCCATCCAGGCCATGGCCGGCCGCCTTATCGAGCCAACCCGCATGGCGGGCATCCAGATGCTCGGCCCGCAGCCATGCCCGGTCGCCAAGATCAGCCGATTCTGGCGATACCATATCCTCTTGAAATCGCCCAACGCCAAGTCGCTGCTGTTCCTGTGGGACAAGGTCCGGGCCGACCTCTCGGCCCCCGGCGGCGTCCAGATGGCCATCGACGTCGACCCCCAATCCACGCTGTAGCCGGTGCGCGGCGACCGAGTCGAAGATTCGCCTGGGCGAAGTCGCCGGCTACGTGTGCCGCGGGGATTATAGCCTATAGTAGCGAAACGTATCGCGTTCACTTTAATGTATACCGGAGGGCGAAATCGGGCGTTTTTTACGCCGCGCGAGGCCGAAAACCCCCTTGGCGCTAGCGCCAAGGCCGTTTTTTCGTCTTTTGGCAAGATAGGCAAGACGAAACTTGAGCCTGTTTGATCACTTTTTACAGTTTTTGATCGGAACTTGATACCTTTTGCATCCCGCCGGGCGGTTTTGACCACATCCGATTATATACTTTAGTATACCCTATCGGGATAGTGTGGATTCTCCGACACCCCTTCCGGCGCCCCCAAAACAATCAGGGACAGCGCCAAGCGGTCCGGCCGGCGTGGCCGGCGGCCCGGGCGGCGTTGGCGCTGTCCCTGATTTCGGGTGGTTCGGCCCCCCGTTCGAGCCTGCCTCGGGAACAGGGAACCAGCAATCGGGAACCGGGAGCCGGCAACCGGGAACCGGCAACAAGCCCGCGGCACTGCCGCGGGATGGACCGGCGGGGCCGGGGAGTCGCGAATCGCACAACAAACCCCCGGCACTGCCGGGGGATGCCGCGGGGTGGACCGGCGGCAACCGGGAACCGGAGCGCGGAGTGCAGAATGCAGAGTGAAAAACTGAACAAAGGCAAGGAACTGCCTTGCGGCGATTCCGGGGGGCCGAAGCCTGTGAGATGGGCAATCTGGGCAATTTGGGCAGGCCGGCCAGAAGGGCCGCTGTCGGAGCACCAAAAAACATCCCTTCGCGATTTGCTTTCGCTCACAATGTGATGTATACTTTCACGTTTTAATACTGCGCGCTCGGCTTCTACCGGGTTCTTCGACCCAGTAGGGGGTGGCGGCTCTGGGCGGTTGGATTTAGGGGCCTTGATGACAGTCAGGCGGTCAACACATTTCTCCTTAAGTAGCGATAGGCGCCCCCTGCGCACTTGCGGGGGAGCGCTGGAACTGTTCACACGGAAACGCAAACTTTGTGAAAGGGTGGTAGCCATGAGCATGCGAGAAGTGCGGGGTGTCCTGGTGGCTGCGGTGGTGGCCTTGGTGGTGGCGCTGTCGGGTGTTTCGGCCCAGGCGGAACTTACCTATCTCATTGACTCTGATTTTACCAACAATACGCTTAATGGCTGGAACGCGGGCGGGGTGACCGAGGGCTGGGCCACCCCCAGCCCCGCGGGTGTCGTACTGGGAACTCTCTATCCGGGAAACGGCCAGACCGAAGACAAGGAGGGAAACATTAACCGTGCCCCGCCTGAGGGCATGGGGTGGACCAATTCTGGGCTTGACATAAGCTTCACTCAAGGCACCGGTACTAAAGGCGGGGGGTGGACCTATCTGTCAATGTGGAACAGCGATGCCGATAGCATCAGGCGGGGCTACGCGATCAGCGCGTCAAAAGATTACAGCGAGATATACTTACGCCAAATCCTCGCCGACGGCGATTTCAATCAACAAACCATCGCGGCTCCTGCTGGTTTCAGCACGGGCCAGCACACCATGGCACTCGTGGCCTTCGACAATGCCGGAGATTTGGTCCCGACAACGATCGCCGCGTATTTGGACGGTGTCCAGATAGGCACCCTGCTTTCGCTTGATACAACTGATAAACCTGTTACCGCTAGTTCGCTCCAACAGATCGGCGTCGGCGTTAACTGCGCTGGCTCCAACTGGTATATTCCACAGGGTACCGTTGTCAAACGCGCTCGCGCGTTCACTTTTGACTCGGGGACCTTTAACGCCAGCGATTTACTGACGCCTGCGCCGAAAATCTATTGGAAGGGCGGGGGCAGCACGACGGCCGGCAGTTGGGCCGACGCCGGCAACTTCACGAGCGATCCAGAAGGCACCCTGCGGCTTGGCTCGTTTCCTTCCGGTTCCATCGTGAACT
>JAPLMO010000176.1 GCA_026386995.1 Planctomycetota bacterium
GGAGCATCCCTGGAGAAAATCCTTCAAACAGAAACGCCAAGACCGGACATTTCTACTGGGTCAGGACCCCGGACATTTTTAATGGGCCTTGACATTGTCGTGTGCTCCAGGGCCTTGCCAAACGGGGTTTCCGCTGGTAAAAGGGCTCCTTCGAGAACCCCTGAAGGGAGCCATAAATGGCAAAGAAGAAGGCGAGCACCCCCGTCGGCCAAGCCTACCGCATCGCGGTCATTCCAGGCGACGGAACCGGCCCCGAAGTCGTGCGCGAGGGCCTCAAGGTCCTGGCGGCTGTAGCCGAGGCGGTCGACATCAAGTACGGAACCACCGAGTTCGACTTCTCGGGCGCCCGGTACCTGGCGCGCGGCGGGGACCCGTCGAAGCCCTCCATCCCGGTCGTCACGGAAGAAGACATCGCGGCCTTGAGGACCTTCGACGCCATCTACCTCGGCGCGGTCGGCGACCCGAAGGTCGCCCCAGGCATCCTTGAGAAGGGTCTGCTACTCAGGCTGCGATTCGAACTCGACCAGTACATCAACCTCCGGCCGGTTAAACTGTATCCGAACGTCCCCTGCCCGCTGGAGGGCAAGGGGTCCAAGGACATCGATTTCGTCGTCGTCCGCGAGAACACCGAGGGCATCTACACCGGCATGGGCGGCGTCCAGTACCAGGGCACCCCGCAGGAGGTCTCGACGCAGATCAACTGCACCACCCGTTTCGGGGCCGAGCGGGCCATCCGATACGCCTTTGAGTTCTGCCGCAGACGCAATAACCCCAAGAAGATGGTCACCCTGGTCCACAAGACCAACGTCCTGACGTTCGCGGGCGGCACGTGGTTCCGCGCGTTCCAGGAGATCGGCGAGGAGTACCCCGACATCAAGAAAGACTACAACCACGTCGACGCCTGCTGCATGTGGTTCGTCAAGAACCCCGAGTACTACGACGTGATCGTGACCGACAACATCTTCGGCGACATCATCACCGACCTGGCGGCCATCATCCAGGGCGGCCTGGGCGTGGCGGCCGGCGGCAACCTCAATCCCGGCGGCCTATCGATGTTCGAGCCCATGGGCGGATCGGCCCCCAAGTACACCGGCCGGAACATCATCAATCCCATCGCCGCCATCGCTGCCGTGGGGATGCTCCTCAGGGAAACCGGGACGCACCGCGGCGACAAGAAACTCGTCGAGGCCGGCAACCGAGTCGAGCGGGCCATCCTGGCCACTACACCAAAGATGAAGAGCCAGGCCGCCGGACGCATGGGCTACTCCACTACCCAGGTCGGCGACCTTGTGGCCGAGGCCGTGCGTCTTGGATCTTTATCTTGAATCGCAGATTCCAGATAGCAGATATCAAATCGCGCGGCGGTTCTCCTACCCGCCGCGTAAAGTGCTTTTCTGGTCACCCTACGACCGCGGCGGCGGCAAGGCCAGCGACGGATTAGCCGGCGGCAGACGCGGCGCTGGCGGCGGAGCGGCCGGTGGTGGAGCGGTCGGCTACGGCAGACGCGGCACCGCCGGCGGAGCGGCCGGCGGCAGCGCGACCGGCGGTATCACGACCGGCGGAATCCCGGTCGGCTTCGGCAGGGTCATCGACGGAGCAGCCGGCGGCGGCGCCAACGACGGAGTGACCGGCGGCAGCACGACCGGCGGCGGCATGGCCCCGGCCCTGCTTTGCGGTTCCCCGCGCGCTGCAAAAACAGGCACCAACTGGAGCACGTCAAAAAGCATGTTCCCGTACGCGTGCCGCACGTAAGGAAGAGAGTTCGTCCCCTCCGCAATCGGCATGTCCATTTCCAGGCGAATGGCCTGGCCCTCGACCACCATCGCCAGCACCGTCGGCTCGGTAAGCGTAGGCGACTTGATCTTGGGCCGCGGAACCCCCTTCAGGGCCTGCCGGCGTGCGGGTGGCAGCACCGCCAGCATCATCTCGTCGAGCACCAAGTCGCCGGCATAGACGACAGCCGGACACGAAATCAGCGCCGCTACACTCGCCCCCTTCGGAACGCGGGCCAGGGCCGCCGCAATGAGCGGCTGCTTCGCCAAATCACCCGCCTGCCCGCGACTGCCCTTGATGGCCCGCTTCATCATTTCCGGGTCGCCCATAACGGCCAGCGCCCGGTTGTCGCAAACGGCCATGCGCATGGCGAGGCCTTCGGGTCCATACAGGCTCTCGCAAACGGACTTCATCATCTGCCCGACCTCGGGGGGCGTGTCCGGCGGGGGCTGCACGGCGACCTTGAAATTCATCACGTCCACCTGGATCCCCTCGATCGTCTCGGCATTCTGTTTGAACCCCAGTTTAAAGTCCATTTTCGGCCCGGTCTTGTCTTTCGACGCGCCACCCGAAATCGCTTCGAGGAGTTTCTCGGTCGAGTCCATGCCCTTCTTGACGAGCGCGCGATACTTGGCCGAGTCCTTCAAGTCAAATGACTCGGTGAACCTGTAGAACGGCTTGCCGCGCTCAGGTATCTCCATCAGAATCGCAGCCCGGTTGCCGAAGGCCGCCCCGTACTCGTCGGCCATGGCCCACTGTTCGTCGATCGCCTTCTTCATGGCCGCCATCGGGTTGGCGGCGCCCTCGGCCGCCGCGCCGGCGGGCGGGTTGGCGGCCTCGCCGAGTTTTTCCATCGCGAGATCCATGACGGGCCGCAGGAACGCCTTCACCTGCGGCGTGGCCTGGGCATAGTCGATGTTGGCCCAGGTCGCCAGCATGAACTGATCGGTCTCGGGAAGGACGCCCTGGTAGATCTCAAGGGGCTTCATCGACTTGGCGATGGCCAGGAGCGGGGCGTCTGGCACAAGCGTCAGTCGCCCGCGGACCTGTACGCGGCCACCGCCCACAACATACATCACCTCGGCCGTCTTCAACTGGTCCAGGAGGTTCTCGGCCCATTCGACGGCCTTGACCTCGCTGGACGGGGGCTGACCGGGATGCTTCTGCCCGGCTTCCTTTTTCATTCCGGCGAGCGCAGGCTTGGCGAGGGCGGCCAGGGGCTTGGCGTTGACATACCCCCAGATGATGCTCTCGGCGATGCGGTCGACCATCGGTTTATCGACCGCCAGGGGCCGAGCCTTGGCCGCCTTGTAAGCCTTGACGGCCTCCAGTTCACCGAAGGCGGCATACCTCCCCACCTTCAGCATGTAGAATTCCATTTTGTCGAACTTCACCCTGATGATACCATCGCCGACCGCCTCGCCGACAAGGAGTTGCGGATCCTTGCAGCACATCAGGAACACCACGGAGGGGCGGTCCTGCATAAGCAGGACGAGAAGGATGGGGCTGTTCATGTCGAACGCGCCGGGCGGCAAGAACGTGAGCGGCACGGCGGCGAGGCTGGCCAGTTCGGGGCCGACGGAGTCGTTCAAGCCAGCCACAACGTCCTCCGCACTGCGGAAGATGACGGCCGCGGCCGCATCCGCCGGCACCTGCGAGACCGTCTCGCCCGCGAGTTTGCGAAGTGCATCCGTGACCGCCGCCGCCTCGGGCTTGGCGGCCGGCACGGCAGCGGGCTTTGCGGCTTCCTCTTTCGGCCCGCTGCAACCCGCCGCAATCAGAGGCAGCATCAGAGAGAGCACGGCCAAACGACGCACGAGTTGCCAGGAACGCATGAGGACCCCCTTTCTCAGATGAGCACCGCCACACTCGCCCGCCCCGCCGGCCCCGAAGCCGTCCGGGAGGGCCACCGTTGACTGCGACCGAAAGATTCAAATAGATTACACACACGCCGGCAGCAGTCCAGAGAAAAGGCCGAGGGCCTCAGGCGCTTTTGGCCGCGGGCGGCCCGGCCCCATGCCGCGGCACTAACGTGGCCGCAACGACACTCAGCGCCGCCGCCACGGCGCCGAGCCCGAAGGCGTACTGGTAGCCGAGGTACTTCCACAGGAAACCCCCCGCCAGCGGCATGGCCACGGCCGCCACGTGGTTCATCGCCACGCCCATGCTAAGGGTGGGCGTGTGCTCCGCCGGAGGGACGATGCGATTGACGTACGTCGTCGTCGCCATCGCGAGCATGAAAAGGGCGCTGTCGGAGACGAAAAGGAAGTAGAGCAGGTACGCGTTCGGCACGGCCGCATAGCCGACGAACACGAAGATGATGCTCGTATAGTACGCGATCAGCACCCGCCGCTCGCCCACGCGATCGACCAGCCGCCCGACGTGCGGCGAGCCGAAGTAGCCGATCACCTGGGCGATGATCCAGAGGATAAGCATCGTCTGCACGCTCGCCCCGTACTCGCGCACCAGGAGGAACCCCGCAAAGCAGATGAAGATCTGTTTGCGCCAGCCCTCCAGGAAGCACAGGAGATAGTAGAGGCCGTACTTGCGGCGAAAAACCAGTCGCGGGCCGGGGGTTTTGAGGTCGCGCGGCATGGCCAGGCACGCCCCCGCCGCCACGACACTCGCCGCGCCCGCCAGGAGGTACATCGGCCGGATCGTCAGGCCCGCGCTCATCAGGACCAGCGCCAGCCCCAGGCCCAGCCCCCACCCTGCCGATCCCGCCGCGGCAATCTGCCCCAGCCGCAGGCCCGCGCGACCGGGCTCGGCCAGCGAGAGGGTCATCGAGTTCGGCAGCGGCATCCAGACGTGCAGGCCCTGGCTCCATACGAGGCTGAGGATCACGACCCACGCGAAGTCATAAACGAACGTATAGGCCGCAAGGCCCGCCGCCAGCAGGAGGAGCATCGCCGCCCCGACGAGCGGCTCGGCGAACCCCGCCAGCAGCGCGAGCACGGCAAACGCCACCACGCCGCAACTCTCGCGGAACCCCTCGAGAATGCCGATCTGGAGGCCCGAGACCTTGATGTCGTCGGCCAGGAAGTTGGCGTTCAGGCCCCTCTGGAGGGCCATCGTAACGCCCACGCCCGCCACCGCCAGGCCCAGGAAGAACAGGCTGCGGCGGCGCTTGGCGTCCGAGAGTTCGGG
>JAPLMO010000187.1 GCA_026386995.1 Planctomycetota bacterium
GGTGCCGCGTGTGTTCGCGCAGGCGCCGGATGGCCGCCCCGGCCGACCGCTTGGCCGACACGAGGGTCGCCAGACGGGCGACCAGTTCTTCCGGGTCATCGTCCGGGGCCAAGCACGCCAGGACCCCGGCCTGATACAGCGCCAGGCGGTCGGCGACCGTCAGGTTCTCGCCGATGGCGGCCAGGGCGGCGGTTCCGTCGCGGAGGCGCCCCGCCAGCGCGACGGCATCCTCGATCGCACCCGGGCCGGCGGGAGGCACGTCGATTAGCACGGCATCGGGGCTGACGCTGGACGACACGCGGCGGCCGGCCCCCGTCTGCACCTCGACGCACGCCGGGTCGAGGGCTCCGACAGCGCGGCAGCCACGTCGGGGCGGTCTGTCAGGACCAGGAGCGTAAGAGGGGCAGGGGCGCACGGAGCCCTATCGGGTGCAGCGCACCCAGAGGACACGGTCGTCAAAGAGGCAAACACTTCGCTCATAACTTCCCCCACCGCTTTTCAGTGCGCGGGCTCGGTACTCCCAAAGGGCCTTCGTGTGGCCGCCGGCCCGTTCAGCGGGTTCGGTGACGGCCCGCTTCTCGTCCGGCAGGCCCCAGGCCATCTGGACCTGTAGGGGGGTCATGCCTTCTATAGCGTCACAGCGCAGAATGGCTTCCTGTATATCTTTCGGCTGTTCGGCCCACTGCTGATAAACCCCAATTTCCTGAAGGTACGCCAATTTCAGGCTGGCGGGCCGGTCGGTGGCCTCCAGATAGCGAAAATGGGCCTGTTGGAGGGGGTCCATCAAGTTCATGTAAACGTCGCGGCGGGTCTGTTTCTGACCGAAAAGGGGGCCGGAGCAGCCGCCGAGCGCCGGCAAGGCCGCCAAGATGGCAATTGTCAAGAGGGCCAGTTTGGTTTCGGGTTTTCGCACGTCGTTCTTTCGAGCCCCGAACGTAAGTTCGGGATCATACTCTTTCGCGGTAAGGCTTTCGTTCGCGGCATTACATAACCCCGACCTTACGGTCGGGGCTCGAAAAGCCTCACTTGCCGCCGACAAGGCGCTGGAGGTCCTCAAAGAACCCCGGATACGTCTTCGAGACGCATTCCGCCCCGGCAATCCGTATGCCGGGCGCCTGGAGGCCCACTATCGCCAAGCCCATCGCCATGCGGTGGTCATTATACGTTGCGACCTCGGCCGGCTGAACGGCCTTGGGCGGATGAATCGTCAGGCCGTCAGGCTGCTGCTCCACAACGGCCCCCAGGCGCGTCAGTTCCGTGGCCAGGGCCGACAGCCGGTCCGACTCCTTGACGCGCAGGTTCGCGACATTCCGTATCCGGGTGGTTCCCCTCGCCAACAGGGCGAGCGGCGCCAGCGTCAGGACCATGTCGGGCATGGCGTTCAGGTCGACCTCGACGCCCGCCAAGAGCGCTGGAGGCCGTGGCGCGGCCACCGTTACGCCGCGCTCGCTCCAGAAGACCTCGCAGCCCATCGCCCGGAGGACGTCGGCGAAGCGGGCGTCGCCCTGCGTCGAGTCGCGCGTGAGGCCCTCTATGGTCACCCGCCCCCCGGTGGCCGCCGCGGCCGCCAGAAAGTAACTCGCGCTGGAGGCGTCGGGCTCGACGGCGTACTGCCGCGCCCGGTAGGCGGCCGGGGCGGGAACCTCGAACCGCGCGTAACCGTCGCGGCCGGCCTCGACCCCGAAGTCCCGCATCACGGCCAGCGTCATGTCCACGTAGGGCTTGGAGACCAGTTCCCCGTCGATCTCGATAACGACCGGTGCCGTTGCGGCCGGGGCCGCCATCAGCAGGGCCGAGAGGTACTGGCTCGAGACCGCCCCGGCTACCTGCACCTTGCCGCCCGCCAGGCCCGAAGTCTCCAGGAGGACGGGCGGGCAACCTGTGCCCCACTGGCTCTCGGCCCGCACGCCGAGGGCCGCCAGGCCGTCCAGCAGGTCCTGGATCGGCCGCTCGCACATGCGCGGAGAGCCGTCCACGCGGTACCGCCCGCGCCCCGTCGCCACAAGGGCGGTCATGAACCGCGTGGCCGTGCCGGAATCGCCGGTGTTGATTTCCTTCGGGCCATCCGGGATGCGCCCGCCGCAGCCCTCGATGCGCATCGCGCGGGCGGCCTCGTCGATGGCCACGGCGAGGCCCAGGGTCTGCAAGGCCTCGGCGCAGACGCTGGTGTCGTCCGATAGGCCGACCTCCTGGATGTGACTCGTGCCGCCAGCCAGCGCGGCCACGATGAGCGCGCGGTTGGTGATGCTCCGCGACCCCGGCGGCCGTATTGAGCCGCACACCGGGCCAGGCGCAGCAATGATCTCTCGCGTGGTCATGCGAGAACTGTATCGGCAACCGCGGCGGGATGCAACATTTAGCGCGAGATATCGAGCCCCGACCTTAAGGTTGGCACGTGTTTAGCGTGGAGGGGGGGCGGGGGGCGGCAAAGTGGGCTGTACCCTTTTCGCGCTTTTGCGAAAAGGGGCCTGTCCCCTTTGCACTGCCGGAAAAGGGGACAGCCCCCATTTCCATACAGCCGGAAACGGGTGCAGCCCCCTTTTCCTCGCGGTGCCCAATCGCGATTGAATCGCTCGTCGGAGGTCATCACGGCTTCCAGTGAACGACCAGCAAGACGATCGAGACGATCCAGAGGTACGTGAGGAGCCGCGCAAAGACGTCGAGGCTCATCCGCGTGTTGCGGTAGTGGAGCCAGTTGCCGACCAGGTTGGCGAAGGAGGCGCCCGCCACGATCTTGATGCCCATGCCGTGCAGGTATTCGCCGGTCCATGGCGGGACCGTCATATAGAGGAACGCGTGGAACAGCAGGCCCGCGAGCGGAAGAACAAACATCACGACCGCTAGCGCGTACAGCACCGGCGACTCCTGGTCCTGGACCTCACTCTCGGGCGTCGGCGGCTCGTCGGGCACCAGCGGCTCCTTGTGTGCGGGTCAGGGGTTCTTCGGCGCGGGCGCAGGCGCGGCCGGGGCAACGATCCCTGCCGCGGGGGGTTTTGGCGTGATGACAGGCGCGGGCGCGGCTGGCGCCGGCGGGGCGACTTCCGGCGGCGCGGGCGCCTCCTCGGCCTTCGGGGCCACTTTTGCGCGGCGGATCTTGTTAAGGGTGTCGTTCCACTTCTTCTCCTGGCCGTCCTTGAACTTCGGCCAGTCGGCGGCGGGCACCGTAATGATCTTTCCGCTCGAAAGGCCGCTGAGAAGCAGGACGCGGACCATTCCGTCCTTGTGCGCTTCATACGGCGGGCCGTCGCTGATGATCATCGTCTCAGGCGAGAAGTCGCGGTTGTTCAGGTCCGGCGTCAGGGAATAGGTCTGCGTCCCCGGCGTGACCGGGTACGCCGGGCACGTCAGGTAATCGGTGCTGCTGAGATAGCCATCCTGAACCAAGGTCGAGAGGTTGGCCTTGTGGCCGTCCGGAAAGGCCCCGTTGTGCTTCTTGGCGTAGTTGCCCAAGGCGACGGAAATCATCTTAAGGTTCTCTTCGCAGGGCGGTTTCGACAAGCTCAGCGCCCACCCGATGATGAAGCCCACCAGGAACACCAGGAACAGGCCGCCGCCTGCGGCCAATGCCGCCGTAGCCAGACCTTTGCCGCGCTTCCGGCCGCGGCTGCGCGAAATGTTGTGATACGCCGGCACGGCGATAATGGTGCCCAGCAGCGACAGCAAGGCCCCCAGCGCCATGCCGACCGCCCACGGCGGGGTCCAGAGGCCGCTCAGGCCGATGGCCAGCACGGCAACGACCGACAAGCAGACCGTGGTCAGGGCGATGACCGCCAGGATCTCCAGCGGCGGGACGAGTTCGACCGACTCGCCATCGACCTTGACGACCGTGGCCCCCGGCCGCGACGGCTCGACCATGCCCCGCGTCGACGTCGCCTCGCCTGTCTTCGGAACGCGGAAGTCGTAGCCGCACGTCGCGCACCGGCCCGGCCGGCCGGCAAACGATTCATCGACCTCCACCTTTGCATCGCACTTCGGGCAACGGACCCTGATCATGCCTTACACCTTTTTCGAGCCCCCGACCTTTCGAGCCCCGACCGTAAGGTCGGGGTTACGCCCTTGCGTGGCGAGCGTTTCGTCGGCTGACGCAAGTAACCCCGAGCTTACGCTCGGGGCTCGAACGCCGTCGCGCTCAGCCGGGGCGCTAAAACGCGTGTGCCCCCGCACACTACTAATACGCACAACACCCCCGCAACTTGCAGCCTATTCGTTGGCCACCACCGACTCCGCGTAGCCCGAAGCGAACTGAAGCCCCGACCACGCCAGGAGGGCGATGCTGACGAGCGGCAGGCCCAGGAACCGCGCGAAGTACTTCGCCTGTTCCCAGAAGTCGCCCGTCTCGCCGGCCATCCGCTGAACGTGGGTCGCCACCAGCCGCGTGAAATCGTAGAACACGTTTACCCGGAACCCCTCGAAGATGTTCTCCCACGGCAGGACGGTGGCGAAGAACAGCAGGAGGAAGAACAGGGCGGCCGTCAGTTGCTTGATGCCCGCCAGCCGCCCCAGCAACGCGATCTGGAGGTACAGGAACAGCGTCACGCCCAGGAGGAACGAAGACAACACGCCGACGACCCGGAGGGGCTTCAGGATATTTACCGTGATGTCATAGTAGTGCTGGGCCTTCTGCTGCGGGGTCATCGCGGGCCGTTCGGGCACGGCGGGCGTCTCAGGTCTGGCGACGGCCTCGCCCTTGGTTTCGGCCTCCTTTGCCGCGGCAGCCGCCGCGTCGCCGGCCTCCTTGACCGTCACGTCCGGCGCGGCCTTCTTCGGCGTCTCGACGGCCCTGGAGGCATCCTTAGCGCCCGTCGGCGTGGCCGGTATGCCGAAGAACGTCGGCGTTTTGCTCGGCACTTCCGCGGATTCCCTGGCGGGCGACGTCGTTGCGGCTGAGGCCGTGTTCTCGAAGATCGCCAGCCACGACGTGCCCGCAGGGGCCGCCGGCGACGTGATGGGTGCGACAGGGGCCGTCGGCGCGGCTGGCGCGGCGGGCGCCGCCGCGGGCTCGGCCGCGGGCTTCGCCTCGACGGGCCTGGCGGCCTCGGTCCTGGGCACGTCGTACAGGCCGATCCATTCCGTCGCGACGAACGCCGCCGCATAGGCCACGACGCATACCATTGTTATCCAGAAGAACAGGACGGCATAGAACCTGCACGTCCTCAGCGCCGCCACAAACGGCTGGGCGCTGGGATTCGGCAGTCGGACCGCCTGGTCGCGCCTCAGTTCCTGTGCCATGATGGGCCTCCCTTAATCAGCCAGCGCCACTTCCGTATTGTGCGCGGCGGGTCAGGAGACCCGCCGCGCAAATCGCAATCTAGCGCTGTCGTATTAATCAGCCAGCGCCTCGCCGGCGGCATCGATCGTCCGGTCGATGTCTTCGCGGCTGTGCGCGAGGCTGACGAACCACGCCTCAAACTGGCTCGGCGGCAGGAATATGCCGCGCGCCAGCATCCCGCGGAAAAACCGCCCGAACGCCTCCGTGTCGCACCTCGTGGCCGAGGCGTAATCGCGGACCGGCCCGTCGGCGAAAAAGAGCGTCAGCATCGACCCGACCCGCTGGACGCGCGCCTTTGCGCCAGCCTTCGCGGCGGCCGCCGCAAGGCCCTCTTCCAGCCGCCGCGACCTTTCCTCCAGCGTCTCGTACACGCCCGGCTCGGCCAAGGCGTCCAGCGTAGCAATTCCGGCGGCCATCGCCAGCGGATTCCCCGAAAGCGTGCCCGCCTGGTAGACCGGCCCGACGGGCGAAATCTGCTGCATCAGGTCACGCCGCC
>JAPLMO010000260.1 GCA_026386995.1 Planctomycetota bacterium
GCGACTACGCGGGCGCCGATAGCACGACCGTCCTCGTGCGGTACACGCTCATCGGCGACGTGAACCTCGACGGCATCGTCGACGACAGCGACATCTCGATCCTGTCGAACAATTACGGCTTTGCCGGGATCAACTGGGCCAATGGCGACGTCTACGGCTACGACGGGATCGTCAGCGATGACGACGTCGGGCTTCAAGCCAACAATTACGGTATGACGGCCGGCAACGTGCAGTCGTTGGCCGGCTCGTGGTCTGCCTCTGATCCGACCCTGTTGGACGCATCTCTTGGCGGGGCGTCGGCGCTCACGGCCGTTCCGGAGCCGGTGACGGCCCTGCTCCTCGGTGCGGGCGTGCTGGCCCTTGCGGCGCGCCGGCGGCGGCATTAGAGCAGTTCACGCTTGCTTGTATCTGGGTGGCATGGTCACGCTGTTGCGTGACCATGCACATGCCCGCGGGCGAGAACATGGCCACGCAACAGCGTGGCCATGCCACCCGGCGCGGGGCTACAGTCAAGCGTGAACTGCTATAGAGCCCCAGGAAGGCCCCTGGAAGCCCCGTAAACCGGCCCGCCCCAGTGGGGGATGCCTCACTCCACACCCCTCGCACTTTCCGCGATGCTTTTCCAGCGTCCACTGCGTTTGAAAACTTTTGACCCCGCCGCCGCAAGGCATTATCATTCACCCGCAGATCACCCTCTACGGCTCGATAACAGCGGTACGCCTACTTTCCCGCCCGCCGGATCTTCGCCGCCTCTTCGCCGCCGCACAGGAGGTGCAGCAGCGGCCGCGGGCGGTCGGTGCCGGGGATGAACGACGGCCGGGCCTGCCAGGGGGCGATCGACAGGACGTTCGCCAGGTCCATCCAGTGCTGCAACCGGGCGGGCTTTAAGTTCCACGTCATATGGAAATGATTGGCCGGGGCGAACTGCTTGTACTCGGCCATGCTCGCGTACTTCGGCATGACCCACGTGTGCGGCCAGGTGGGGGTGGACGTGCTGGCGACGGCCGTGGCGAGTTTCTCCGGCAGGTCGGCGGTCGAGGCCTCGTCCCAGAGGAGGCCGAAGGTGCCCGAAAGGTCGCTGTAGGCCAGGCGCCCGGCGATGCCTTCAATCCCGCCGGGGCTGATGAACGTGACGCTGTTGCCGCCGCCGGGGAAGTAGTAGAGTTCCGCCCCCGGCATGCGGACGCGCCTCATCACGTCTTCGACCGCGTCGCCGGGCCGGCCGGCCCAGTCGAGGCTGGCCGAGCCGGAGTTGTCGCCGTCGACGAAGCCGCGCTGGGCCCAGGCGGTCTTCGAGGTGAACTCGACGTGCAGTTTCTTCGCCAGCGCCTGGATCTCCCACGGTTCCCACACCTTGCGGAAGTCCATGAAGAGTGGCGGGTTGCCGCCCGAAAGCCGCGTCATGAAGAGCATCGTCAGGAGGCCCTGCACGTCGGCCTCGGTGGCGAAGGGCAGGGGGGCCTTCTTGCCGCGATGGTCGAAGGTGGAGTTGAGGAGGCTCTCGGCGGAGTCGCAGATGGGCAGGGGGATGCCGCGCGGGTCCGAGCCCCACTCCAACTGGTTCATGAACCCGCCGCCGACCGCATTGAGGTCGGCCATCAAGTCCCTCATGATCAGGTACATTGCCAGCGACTGGTTCAACTTCTCGTCGGCGCCGGCC
>JAPLMO010000005.1 GCA_026386995.1 Planctomycetota bacterium
GATCAGAACTTCCGGCGCGATCGTGTTGGTCGTGCCGGGGTCGCCGGCGCTCGTGATGTTACCCGTCTCGACCGTCAGCGTCTGGCTGTCTGTCTGGCTGATCGTCCAGTCGCCGGTCTTGAACTCAATCGACTTGGCCGAGCCGGCGGCCGTCAGGTTGGGCATCGCCGTCCCCTGTGCGTCGAAGAAGACCGGGTTGACGCTGCCCGGCACGCCGCTGGGGTTCCAGTTGCCATCCGTCGACCATGTGCCCCCCACCTGGGTCCCCAGCCACGTGCGGTCGGTGGTGATGGCGTTCGCGAGTTCCAGGAACAGGTCGGTGTCGCTGACCGTCATTTTGAATGCCAGCGTGCCCTTGTTCATGTTCGCGTATGTCTCGTCGATAGTAAACTTGGCGGGGTCGAAGTTGAAGAGTGGGAGGATGCCATTCTCGGCCGACGCGATCAGCCACTGGTAAGGCATGCCCGGCGTGTAGTTGTTCGGCGTGCCGGGATTCCCAGTCGTCGTATCCAGGCCATGGATTTCGATCGTGAATTCGCCCGTGCCCAGCGACGCCATGTCAAGGGTTTTGCCAATGATGTTCAGGAAGTCCCAGCCGATGCCGGGGCCGGCGCCGGCATCTTTGATCTCCCACACGTACTTGCCGCCGTCCTGCCACGTCATGTCTTTGGTGAACGTCAGGGCGCCCACGTCGGCGCCTGGGGAAATCTTGGTCCCGCCGCCGATGGTCGTCGCGACATCGATGGTGCCCGTGCCGCCGAGGGTGGCGCCGCTGTTGAGCGTAACCATCTTGCTCAATGGGGTGGTGCTGTTGTTGTAAAAGAACCTGGCGCCGTCGCCGACCACGATGTCGCTGGCGTTTTCGATCGTGCCGGTCGAGGCGATTTGCAGCGTGCCGCCGTTGACGTAGGTCGCGCCGGTGCAGCTGTTGTTGTTGCCGGCGATGACCAGCGTGCCGCTGTCGACGGTGGTCGCGCCGGTGTAGGTGTTAGAGGCGGCGAGGGTCAGCGCGCCGGCGCCGTTTTTGTTCAATTCGCCGCCGCCGCTGATGACGCCGCCGAGGGTCTGGGCGGCGCTACTATTGTATTTCAACGTGGCCCCGCCGGCGACGGAGATGGCCACGGCGTAATTGCCGCTCTGTAACTGGCCGGCCCCGCCGATCTCGAGCATGCCGGCGCTGACGCTGGTCGCGCCGGTGTAGGTGTTGGCGCCGGTGAGCGTCAGCGTGCCGGCGCCAAGTTTCACCAAGCCCTTGGCGACGTTACTAGCGATGAGGGACGTGCCGCCGATATCGTTGGCATATGTAAAGGTATTTGTGCCTGTCACCTCGATGCCTAGCGTTGAGCCGTAGTCGAAGGAGGTGGTAGTGCCGCCGCCTCCCAGAAGGAGATCGAGATTGGCACTGGTCCACTCGCCGTTGGTGCTTGCCTCTAACGCCCGAACGGCAAGCGTGGCGCCGCTGGCCGCCCAGACTCTGTCGACGCCGAGGCTCGAACTGATGGATGCGTACTTGGTTGCCAACAGCGTGCCGACATCGACCTCCGAGAAGCCAACATGGGTGTTCGTGCCGGAGAGGATCAGCGTGCCGACGTCGCCCTTGAACAGGCTCAGGTAGTTCTCGTTAGTAAGGTCGCCACCCAACCTGCCGTCAAACGTGTCCGTCCCAGCGATGTTCAGATAGAGTCTCGAGAAAGTGATGCTGCCGGTAGGGGTAGGGTAGCCGCCAACCACGCTTCCGCCAAGCCCAGTGGTGTACAACCCAGCCAACCTCTGTCTCCGCCAGCCAGCAGTATCGCCGATAATCAACTTACCGGCGGTGCCGGTGTCGCCTAACGTCAGCGTACTGGTCTGCGACAACCGGTAATCGCCGCCGATAATCTTGATCGCGCCATTCTTAATCGTCGTGTCGCCGGTGCGGGTGTTCGCGGCGGAGAGGGTCAGCGTGCCGGAGTTGTCCTTGATCAAGCCGCCACCCCCGCTGATGATGCCGCTGAGTGTCTGGTCGGCACTGCTGTTGTACTTCAGCGTGGTGCCGGTACTGATTGCGATGGTGGAGGAGTAGGCGCCGCTATTCAATTGTCCGGCGCCGCCGATTTCGAGCGTGCCGCCGTAGATGGTCGTGGCGCCGGTGTAGGTGTTGACTCCCGTGAGGGTGAGCGTGCCCGCGCCGGCTTTGGTCAGGGTTGTGGCGGTGTTGTTGGCGATAACCGAAGCGATCGTCAGCCCGCCGCTGGCGTTGTTCTGAAAGACCGCCAGATTCCCACTCACCGGGCCCGTGAGTGTCCCGCCGGTGATCGTCGAGAGGTTGGCGCCGACTGCGCTGTTCACCAGGATGGCGCCGGCGGAGATCGTGCTGGTGCCGCCGGCGAGAGTCACGGTATTGGCGGCGGCGGCGTTGAATCGCAGGCTGTTGGGCGTAATCACGCCGCTTAATGTTTCGGCGCTGTTGTCGACATCGATATTGTTGTTGGTATAGTTTGCCGCCGTTGTGCCGGCCACCGAGGTCAGCGTGTAGCCGGTGTAGGCGGTGATGAGGCCGTCGGCCGCGTTCGTGGAATTGACGGCCCAGTCCGTGCCGGCCACGGTCGCCCAACCGCCGAGGATGCCGTTGACGTTGGAATTGTCCGTTGTGGCGATCCCCGCCGCACCGAAGTTGACCATGGCGCCGGCACTGGGGTTAATGGTGTTCATGGCGAGCACGGCGGTGCTTCCGGAAGCGCGGGTCACCGACGAGGCTGTTGTGCCGGCGGCGAGCGTCGTCGAGGCGACGACTTCGGTGTGGGTGCCGCCCGACATATTCAGCGTCCCCCCTGCCAGCGTTAGGGTTTGACCATCGGCGATCTTGCTGTTGTTGTTGGTGGAATAATCGAGATTCAACGTGCCGCCGGTATTGACCGTGACGTTGGTGTTAATGGCCGGACCCGAGATGGTCAGCGCGCCGGCGTTGACGACGGTCGCGATTCCATCACTGCTGCCCCCGCCGGAGAGGATGAGCGTGCCGGCGCCGATCTTGGTGAGCCCGCCAATTGGGTTGGCGAAGGTCGTCGTGCTGACGCCGTTGGTGTCGATCGTGACCGTCTTGCCGCTGGCGTAGGTCAAGGTCCGGCCGGTAGCGGTGATATCGAAACTCGATCCGTCGAACTGGATGCCGCCGTTGTTGAAAACGATGCTGTTGGCGGAGTTGCCGAAGCAGGAATCGGCGCTGACGCGGACCAGTCCGCCCCCGAGAGTGACAGTCTTGCCGCTGCCGCCGAAATCGTTCGCGGTGTTGCTGAGACTGACGGTGCCGGCATAGGTGCTGCTATCGACCGGGTTGTAGTTGATCGTGAGGTTCTGCGCGCCGCTGATCTTGCCCGTGACATCGAGGATGGCGTTGGCTGTGTTGTTGGCATTGATGGTGAGGGCCTTGTTCAGCGTGATGTTGCCGGCGTAGGTCACCTTGTTGGCGGTTCCGGTGCCGGTGGCCCCGCTGTAGAGGATCGCTTGGCCGGTGCCGCCGCTCTGCACGGTGATCGGGTTGTTCAGCGTCTTGCCGGCCGTGTCGATCTCGATCTGGGCGTCGTTGCTGTTGGCGGCGCTGGTATCGCCCAGCAGCAATACCTTGGACGTGTCGGCCAGACCAGTCACATTATCAAGAATCGGGTCCGTCACGTTGACCTTCAAGGCGCCACCGTAGACGTTAACCTTTCCGGCGCTGGTCATTTTCAGCGCCTGGCTGATCGTGATGTTGTCCCAATAAGCGGTTCCGCTATAAATGGTCCAGGCCGTTCCACTCGCATTCATGATCAGATCCCCGCCGACACTGACAGCCGAACCCGAAAGGATCTGCACAGACGTCGGTCGGTTCTGAACCACGCCTCCTCCTGAGTTAATCAGGTTGCCGCCGATCGAGACTGTGTTTTTCAGTTGGACAGGGGCGGCGGCGCCGAAGTTTACCTGGAAGTTGCCGCCGACCGTCCAAGTGCCTTGGAACACCTTAGAATTGCTATTCATCCCATCATTAAGATACACACCGCCGGCGACGGTGTTGGTGTCGCCAGGGGTGGTGCTGCCAAAAGTGAAGGAGCCATAGTTCTGGCCAGTCGAATAGGTGCGAAAAGCATTGTAGGCGGTGCTGGAGATGGTTATCTTTCCGGAAATGGTCAAATAGCCGCCGTCGCCGGGCTGTTTATTGATGACGAGTCCGGGTCCGCCGGCTCCGCCCGCATCGGTCACGGCGGCCGATATGACCATATTGATAGGCCGGCCATCGAAGAGGGGGTTGATACTATTGAGCGCCAGCGTTCCGTTTGTGAACGTGTAGTTGGTCGTGCTGTTATTGGGGAAGCCGGTAACCGTCAACGCGTCGATGGTGCGAGTCACCCCGCCCAGATCGACGATGCCGACGCCGGTGGCCGCGGTAAACGTGGCCGTATCGGCCGGACCGGGAATGCTGGCGTCGCCATTCCAGTTGACTGCGTCGCCCCACAAGAGATTGGCGTTCCCGTTGTCCCAGGTTCTGATGTCGGCCTGGGCGTTGGTGGCCATCAATCCGGCCAGCGCGGCAAGCACGACGGCCGCGAGCCAGCGGCATGCCCGAGATCCGGCCTTGCGGCGCCCAGCCGCGCCGGCCAACCCAAGCCCCAGAAGATTCATCGTGTTCCGGCTAAACATGATTCTCTCCTTGACGTGACGAGACCTGACCCTGGTTCCATTCTTTCCATGAAAATAGTTTGAACGCTCCCCTGCGAGCGCGCAGGGTGCGTCTGTCGCTACTCAAGGAGAAATGTGCCGGTGACCTGACTTTCATCTAGGCCCCCAATCCAACCGCCCAGAACCGCCACCCCC
>JAPLMO010000235.1 GCA_026386995.1 Planctomycetota bacterium
TTTCGGACCCCCAAAAAGGGGGTGCGCCGCTCTAATAATTGACGTAAGTGTTTCTGCAAAAACGCGACTTACGTTCAACTGCCAAAATGGCATAAAGGCGGGATTCGGGAGCCGGGATTCGGGATTCGGCAAATGCCAAACGGCATAAAGGCGGCAACCCCGCGGCACATTTAGCCGGCCACCTTGGTCGCCGCGTCTTTTGCGCGGCAGGTCCGGAGACCCGCCGCGCAAAGTATGAAGGTGGCGCTATCGTATTTGGGGGCGGGCCGGCCAGGGCTTCTGCACGCTCCTTGGCGCAATTCTCTGAAGTGACTTGCCGCAGGGGTCGATAATAACTACGCACCCCCGTAACCGGGGTCTGGTGTAGAGAGGGTGCCGTTTCACCCGTGCAACGAGGGTTTAATGCTCCGGGTCGATGAACGCCGCCGCCATCAGCGCGATATTCTATCGTGTCCGGTAACTCTGCGCGACAAGGCCGGCAGGGTGCTTTTCCGCGGTCGTGCGGCGGATATCGCCCCCGGCGGCATACGGATCATGGGCAAGGGCGGCAGGCCGCTCGTCGAGGGGCAGCCCGTCTGGGTCGAACTGAGCCTCCCGAGCGTCCGGGCGACCGGCCCGCGGACCCGCATCGTCAAGGTGAGCGGCGAGGTCCGCCGCGTCAGCGTCCTGGGCGAGTGGCGCAGCGTCATCGTTATCATCTTCGACACGGAGTTCAACCGGATGTTCCTGGACCCCACGCTGTAAGCCGATAATAGAACGCGGCCGCACACGCCGCCGCCGGCATAGCAAGAGTCCTTCCGGACACCCACGATTCTCCGGGCGCCCGGAGTCTACAGTTTTCCCGCCATCCGAAGGGCCACCTGCACGAGTAGCACGGCTCCCGCCGCCGCCACGAGGTAGAGGCCGACAGGGGCGTATCCGCGCGACTGCCCCTGGCGCACGATCTCGGCCAGGGCGTCGGGCGACGCCAGAATGCTTCCGCCGCCGGCCCGCACGATCGCCTCCAGCCGCTGGCGGTCCACGCCGAGGGCCTCATATTCCATCTGCGGCAGGCCGGGCGCCGCCAGTTGAACGCTCTCCTCCGGCCCGCCCGCGCCGCCGGCCGGCCGGCGAACGGTCACGAGCGTCGCGCCGCCGTCGTTTATGCCGACCTTGCCCTCGTAGATGCCAGGCGCGACCTGCGCGATGGCGACGGGTCGCGGCCCGGCGTCGGCCTCGCCCCAGGCGGTAGCCGCGAGCGGCGGGCGGGGCTCGTCGGTCGGCACGGGTTTTTCCTCAACGCGGAGCCACCACTCGGGTCCGCGCTGGACCAGCCGCGCGGACCAGTCGCGCGGGGCGACGGGCTGATCCAGCCACCCGAGGATGGCCGCAAGGTAACCGCCGAGGACGTCGCCGTCGCGCCACTGGCCGGATGCCGCACCGACGGGCCACGGCATTGCGGCGACCTTGCCGAGACCCCTGCGCCAGGCCGCCAGCAGGGGCGCCTGGGTCTGGCCGGGGGCCGCAGGTGCGGCGGTCCAGAGCAGGTCGGCTGCGGGTTTTGGCTGGGTCAGGTTGAAGGCGTCGACGGCAGGCAGCGGCGGGCCGACGTCGCGCCAGATCGGCTCGGCGGCGCGCCACTGGGCGGCGCGGGTTTCGGTGCGGAGGGCCTGGCCGCGCTTCCACGCCAGGTCCCTGAGGAATGTTTCGCGGAGCGGTTGGCGCTGGGCGCCGGCGCAGACGTAAAGGCGGCCGCCGGTCGCGCCGGCCAGTTGAGCGAGGCGGTCGCGGTCGGCGTCGGGGCCGGTCGCCACGGCCGAGAGGCTGACGGCGGCGGCGCGGCAGGCGGCGGCCAGGGCGGGCACGTCAAAGTCGGCGCTGCGACCGTCGGAGATGAGCAGAACGTGGCGGACCCTTTGCGCGTCCGCCGGCGGTGGCCCGAAGAGGCCGAGCGCCGCCGTCACGGCGGGCGTGATTCGCGTGCCGCCGCCCGCCTGGATCTCGACGAGGCGCCGGCGCAGGGCGTCGGCGTCGGCCGCGGGCGCAAGCGGTGCGGCGACGCGCGGCTCGCCGGCGAAGGCTACCACGCCGATGCGGTCAGCCGGTCCGAGGGCCGCACGCAGGTCGAGGACGGCGAATTTCGCAAGGGCGATCTTGGCCAAGCCGTCGGCCACCTCGTTCATCGAGCCGCTGGAGTCGATGGCGAACACGATGTCCAGCGGCGGCCTGGCGGCCGTGCGGCTGGAGACGGGCAGCAGGTCTTCCAGCGGCGACTCGTCGTAACCGCCCGCGCCGAAGGCGCTGTCGCCGCCGAGGGCCAGGAGGCCCATGCCGCCCTCGGTCACGCGCTGGGCAAGGTCGCTCAGCGCCTCAGGCCGCAGGGACCACGCGGAGACGTTGTCGAGGACGACGGCCGTCTCGCCGGCCTCGGGGCGTCTGAACTCGGCGGCCGCCACTTCGCGGAAGCGTGTGCCCGCCGGCGCCCTGGATTGCATCGACGCGAGCGCCGGCCCGGCCGCGTCGCCGCCGCAGACGTACGCGACGCCCAGGCCCTCGCCGACTTGCACCAGGCACGCGGCGCGATCGTTCTCGGGGTAGTCGTCGTCAGATGAGGAGATCTGCACGTGATATGTGTAGAGGCCCGCCGCAGGGGGCGTGTCTGTAAAGAGCGCCTCGGCGCCCGCCGCGGGGTCGACGGAAACATGGGCCGCGCGCGCGGCTCCGTCCGCCGGCCGGCGCGCAAGGCGCACCGTGGCCCTGGCGGGGACCGTGGAGGCGAGGCGGATCTTCAGGGGCACGGGCGCCCCCAGCGGCGCCTGGGCGGGGGCCGAGAGGCCGGCGACCCGCACGTCGCGCGGCTGAAAGTTCGGGGCGACGGCGTACACGCGCAGGCCGCGCGCGGCGAGCGACTCGGCGGCGCGGACGGCGTCGCCGGCGGTCTCGCGGGCGTCGGTGTAGAGCACGAGGACGCCGCCGTCGCCGGAGATGCCGGCGGCGGCCTGCTCCAGGGCCTGCTGGATGTCGGTGCGTGCGGCGGGGGCGGAGGGCGATTCTTGCGGGAATCGCAAGAGGCCGGACTGGCCGGCCGGAACCGCCGCCGCGTAGGGCGCAAGCGCATCGGCGTCGGCGTGCGCCCCGGCCGCGGGGCGCATGCTGGGGGAAACATCCTCCAGGAATCGGACAGGGCAGGGCCCCTGGCGCGAGGCCAGCAGGCTCGGCCCGGCCAGGGCGGCGGCCAGAAGGCCCGCGGCCATGCAGGCGAGGGCCGCACGCCCGCTCGCGCCGGGGCGCCGAGGCGATGCGGCAAGCGCGAACAGCAAGATCGCCGCCCAGGCCGGGACGGCCGCCAGGAGCACGTACGGACTGGCGAAGCGGATAAGGTCCATACGGACCGATTATAGAATGCCTGCGGCTGGAGTAAAGCGTCGGGGCGAAGCGAGGGCGCTACTTGGGGACATCGCGCGGCGGGCGAGACTGCCGAGGAGTGTAGGATTGCGATTTGCGCGGCGGGTCTCCGTACCCGCCGCGCAAGAGTGTGGTATCGGGTGCCACGGTTGCGCCGTTCAGCAACCGTGCCGCCGTTCGGCGCGGAACACGGCTGCAAACTGCGCAGCCGCGGCACCCGGCAATCCGCGCGGCGGTTCAGGAGAACCGCCGCGCTCAATAGGGAAGTTGCGCTGCCGTACCAGAAAAGCAACGCGGCGAGTCCGAAGACCCGCCGCGCAAAATAACCTCTATGTGTCCGCCTCAGAATCTCAGAAAGGCGGCCCGAACTGGACGGTGCCGTAGATGGAGAATGTGTCGCTGCGGACCGTGGCGATGTTGGAGATGCGGGTGTACCAGAAATCGCGCTTCTCCAGGGCCCCGAAGCATTCCGGGTCTTCCTTGGGGGTGGTTAAGGTCCTGAGGACTTCCACCGGGCTGGTCAGCGGCCGGGCAGTTGCAATGTTGAGATAGGCGGAGGCGTCTCCCGTGAGGCCGAGGCCGAGGGCCTTGAGTGCCTGGTCGGTGGCGGTGTTGAGGTTGATGCGTCCGGCGACGCGGATTTCCTTTCCGCAGAAGCGGCCTAGGGCCTTGGTGTCGGCGGTTTCCACGTCGTCCTTCTTGCCGTCGCCGTCATTGTCGTAACTATCGAGCCACGGGCTGTCGACGCAGAAAATATTGGCGGCGTTAAACTGTTTGTACTGGACGTTGGCCGGATTGATCTGAGTGGGGGGCGTGGGCGAGTCGTATACGAATCTTGTGCGATCAATGGCGGTGGTGTCTTTCCACCAGTCCCACTTGACGAACTTCTCAAACTCCTTGTCACTAGCGGCGTCTCCAGTACACAGGCTGCTCTGTATGGCAACCTTCGCGATCCAGGGCCAGTAGTTGGGCGAGGTGGCCTCGGTTTCGTCTCTGGGGCAGAGGACCTGGTTTAAGTCTCCGACCCGCAGGAATGCCTTGAAAGCCTTTGGTTTGCCTGTGGCAGCCGTATCGAGCGCGTTGTAGTAGGGGGGAAGCGGTCCGTCGACCTTGGCGTCCCATCTGTTGGGGGCGACGGCATCATTCGGAGGCACGCTGTGCGGGAACCGGATGGGGATGCCAGCGCCCTTGGCAACACCGGTGTCCCCGCCGTCGGGCTTTGTGTCCCACACGTCGGTACCGGTGACCCAATTCTTGACGTAAAGGACGGTGACCACGCAAGAGGCGTCGGTGTCGTCAGAGGCTCGCGGCTCATCGTAAACGCCGATGGGCCGTTTCTTGGTGCTACCTGATGAGCCTACGGAGCCAATGTCAGCGCCCGTAATCTGGTCGATGATTCCGGGGCCCGTCGCTTCCAGTGTGACCTTATCGATGCCCGTGCCGTTCGCGTTGACATCGCCCGAATTCCAGGTTGTCTTGTAGGCGATTGAGGTAATGGGGAGGACGGAGACCGCCGTGGTTCCTCCGCTCATGTAGATTTTGATCGAGTGACCGGTGACGTCGATGGAACTCTGGGTGTCACCGGCGTAATTGCCGTACCAGGGGTTGTAAAGTTGGACTTTGACCTGCCACGTGCCGGAACTGGCCTGGGTCACTTTTACCTTGGTCATAATGGCCTGGCGGCGAGCGCCGTAGTAGTTGCCGTACGCTTTGAAGTAGTTGCCGCCGACGGTAGCTGGTTTGATGTATCGCGACTTGAAGGCGTGGACGTTGGCGGCGAACTGGCCGACATAATTCGGGAGCAGCGTTTTCTTGACGGCTCCGCCCATGTCAAGGGTGCCGGCGACAGCGCTCGGGTCAATCGCGAGGTTGAGGTCGGTCTTCGTGGGCACGACGCCGCCGACGGTGCTCTGGCCGGGCATGACCTCGGCGTTCCAGCCGACGGTGGTCAGGCCCAGGCGGACGTTGAGCGTGGCCGTAGAGGTGTCCGCCGGGGTCCGGGTCAGGCCGCTGCCGCAGAGAGATTCCAGTCGCGACTTGGCGTACGTGCCGGTTGGGCGGCGAAGTTCGAACTCGTCATCGAGCGTAAAGGGTCGGTCCTGGGCAATGGTGGGGTTCTGGAAGAATATCTCGCCCAGCCGCGCGTTTCCGGGGGCGTTATTGGTGATGGACCAGCGTCCCGGCGGCGAGGTGGCGGCCGTGGAGTAAAGCAGTTTGCCGGTCGCAAGGGCCGTTGAGAACAAGGAGTCCGGGCTCACGTCGCAGACGAAGTAACCCTTGCCGCTGGCTTTGCTGTAGATCCATCCGTGGCCGGTGGCGGCGGTGCCGGGCGTGCCGTGGGCGTTGAGGTTCACCATGCCCGCATGGTCCACGACGGTGACGCTCGTGCGGACGACGCCGCTCCCGAACGGGTGGGCAAGTTCGGGAATCCAGAGACCGTTGGGCGGGTCGTACCAGAGAACGGTGGCGCCGGTCTTGGGAATCCCGAGGTTGTTGGGAGAGCCGTCCAGCGTGGCGCTGCCGATGGTCAGTGCGCCGGTGGTGCCGGCCCAAGTGATGAGGTTGAAGGGCTTTACGGTGCCCATGGAGACGTCTGTCCGGAAGGAATACGCGGGAGTGGCGGGCGCGGTGTTGGTGCTCCAGTTGGTGGCCAGGAATGCGTCGGGCCAGGGTTTCGTCGGGGTCGACGCGGTGGTCGGTTTAGTCGGGTCTGGCCAGTCCCAGTGGAAGGTGCCGAACTTTCCGGTCAGCAAATAGCCGGTGTACAGGCGTTGGGCGGGGTCGAACTCCCAGACGTCGCGGACGAGGGCATGGCAGACGTAATCGACCGCCCCGTCGGCGGCGAGGTCGAACTGGGCCTGGAGAGCGAAGTTTGCGGCCGTGTTGGATTCGATGCTGCTCATGGTGACAAAGGCGATGCCGACCACCGCCAGGACGCCCAGGAGGCCTAGGATGACGATCAGAACCGAGCCGCGTAACCGCATAGTGAGTTCCTCTACACTCGCCTTGATCTAACGCGAGGCCAGTTGCCTGAAAAGTGCCCAATGGCCAATCAAACCACAAACTGCAAACGGCAATGACCAATCAAACGGCAAACAGCAAGAGGCAATGCCCCAAGGCCGGTCGCCGGCCGCATCCTCGCCATTGCCGTTTCGTTTCCGTTTCTCGGTTTGATTAGTCATTGCCGTTTAGTCATTGCTTTTTCTGTCTTCATCAAGGGTCGCTGATCCAGAAAACCTCCTGGAGCGCATAGCCTTCGTATCGTCCGGAAAGCCCGGTTGAGGGTTTCTTGTCGCTGGGATCGTGAATAGCGACGGTCACGCGGATCGCCCGGGGACACTCGGGGCTTGTGGCCGTGTCTCCGCTCACGATGGGGTTCGTCGTCCAGGCAGTGGTGCGCGGCAGGGGCCAATTGGGCGTGCCGGTCGTAGAGATGTCCAGGGCCTCGACGAGGAACTCGCTGGCGCAGGAGGCCGCCACGCGGCGGAACTGCCAGGGACTCGAGGACACGCCGAAACTCGTCATGGGCTGGATTGAGAGTTTCGGCACGGCAAGGGTACTGGAAGTATCCTTGCTGTCGGTTAGGTCCAGGCGTTTCTTGCCGGCGGACACCAGGCCGGCCATCACGGCGGCCCTCGAGCGGTCGTCCGAGTCGGAGCCGCCGGCTGTCTGGTCCGTCCCAGTCAGCAACCAGACGCCCCTGCCGATAAGGCCGCGGCGCGGATCCACGGTCAGGGCCGACCCGGTGCCTGCCTGGACCTGGAACCGGGTCGTGGGCGTCTTGACGTTGGCGCTATAGACGACCTCGGCGCCGGTGTATCGGCGGGGGGTGGAACTGCCCATTTGCCCTTCCCAGAACCCGACGCTGGTCAGGGCCAGGCAGTCGGTGGAATACCAGGTGATGGGGTTCAGGGCAAACACCGGGGCGCCGAGAGCGGGGCGTTGAGTAGGGAGCGAGGGGAGCGTAGCCGTGATCGGCGCGCCGGCGTCATTAGTGTCCGACTTCTGGATCTTGAAGTATCCCAGGCGGTCGAAGCCGCGGATGTCGCGGTGGATGGAATCCAGGAGTGCCCGGCCCTGTTCCATGGCGTAGGCGGAACCCTGGGCCTGGCTGGCGGTCTCGGTGACGATCGCGAAAATCTGGACGACCCCCATCATCATGAGGGTCATCAGGGAGGCGGCGGTGATGAGTTCCACGAGCGTGAACCCCCGCCTCTGACGGAAACGAAACCCCTGCGATGGATGATGCAAGAGAACCATGCTTCAGTCTCCGATGATGGTGTGATAGACCCCCACGGCGCCCGGCAGGGGGTGCCAGATTTGGTTCCCGGCGACGTTCACCGTGGAGTAGGCCTGTTTTGTGCCGGAGGCCGTCAGGCCGCAGGCCAGAAAGATCGGCGGATTGGCAAGGCTGCCCGTCAAACCGCTGATCGACTTCAGCGGATCGGTATGGACCTGCTCGATCAGGTATGCCTCGCCGGCATGGCGGCCGCGGTCGATGACGTAATCGCCGGCCCCTGCGGCCCATGTCGGTGCGCCGTACCAGAGGTCGGCGGCCAACGGCTTGGCGTTCTCATACCAGGACTTGGCCCGCGGGTGCATCCTTTCCGTGCCGCGCGACTTAAAGACCACAATGGTCACGCGCCACGGCCCACCGGTGTTGTTGTAGATGCCGGTTCCGGCGCCGATGCTGCGGGAAGCCACGGGAACGATGGGCGTGACGTAAAAAACCGGCACGTAGTTGCCGGCGTTCCACTGAGGCCAGAACGGGGCGGTCGCCGGAAGGTCGGTCACGTAGCGCCTGCCGGCCTCGTAGAGGAACATGTTGGGGTTGTACACCCGCACGTCCTTCGAGATGATATTCTCGGTGGCCGTCTTGCTGTTGCCTGTGCTATCTGTCTTATACACGAGGCCGGGGTTCCCGACGGGGGAATTGCCGCTGCCGTCGGGTTCGATGCCGAATTCGGCGGGGCGCTCGCAATCGTTGACCCTGGCCGCGTCTGCGAAGAGTTGGTTGAAGTAGATGCGATGGGCGTCGACGAACTTGCCCCGGTTGGCGCGTATCATGGCGGCGATGCTGCGGGCGCAGAGGGCGGACATCGTGGAGTCTGTGGCGCGGCGGGTCTGGTCGACCGCCACGGGGAAGATCGTAGCCACCATCGTCAGGCCGATGCCGAGGATGCCGATGGCCATGAGGATTTCCGTCAGCGAGAAGCCGCGCGGGCTTCGTCTCGTATGGCTCATGGAAGACTCCTTGCCCCTGCCGTCAATCCAAGTCTATCCGGAGGCATTATAGCGGCGGCCCCCGGCGACAACAAGGCGAATGAGGCCACGCGGGCAACCGCTCAGCCGGCACCTATCGATCCCGGGCAGGGTGGCATGCCCACGCCGCCGTTTGCGTGAGCATGCTCCATGGCCGCGGCAACAGCATGCCCGGCGAACAGCGAGTTGGGCATGCCACCCTGCCTGGGCCGCCAAGGTCAGTGTCCCGGGGCCTGCGTAACGCGGAACCCTGGCCGAAAACGTCTTATTTCCCAAGTGTCCGAAACGCCACGCGGCCTGTTGCGGGTCAAAAACGAGGGTCAGGCCTTGATGATCTTGCCGCGCCCAGCCTTGACGGCCGCGCAGGCGTTTCGCGCGTCGATGACCAGTCGCGAGTGCTTGACGATCCAGGGGTAGTCGTAGTCCGAGTGGTTGGTCGAGATCAGGACGGCCGTCTGGGCGGCCAAAAAGGCGGGCGTCAGGCGGCTGCTGACCAGGCCCAGGTTGTGCTCGCGCTGCTTGGGGGCCCGGGGGATATAGGGGTCGTTGTACGTGACCTTGGCGCCCAGGGCCCGGAGTTTCTCGATCAGGATGATGGAGGGGCTCTCGCGCATGTCGTCGACGTCGGGCTTGTACGCCAGCCCCAGGACGCAAACCTTGGCGCCGCGCAGGGCCTTGCCGCGATCGTTCAGGGCCAGGATGAGGCGGTTGATGACGTAGTCGGGCATGCCGGTGTTGATCTCGCCGGCCAACTCGATGAACCGGGTGGCGCAGCCGTACTCGCGGGCCTTCCAGGTCAGGTAGAACGGGTCGATCGGGATGCAGTGGCCGCCCAGGCCCGGGCCGGGGATGAAGAAGGTCTTGTTCTCCTTGCGTCCGAAACCGAACGGCTTGGTGGCGGCGGCCTCGAGGACCTCCCAGACGTCGATGCCCATGCGGTCGTAGATCATCTTCAGTTCGTTCACCAGGGCGATGTTGACGCAGCGGTAAATGTTCTCGGTCAACTTGGCCGCCTCGGCGACCTCGCAACTGGAGACCTGCACGACCCGCTCGACGGCCGCGCCGTAAAGGGCGGCGGCGGCCTCAAGGCTGGCCGCGTCATACCCGCCGACGACCTTGGGGATGCGGCTGGTGGTGAAGTTGGGGTTGCCGGGGTCCTCGCGTTCGGGGCTGAAGGCGACGGCGTAATCTTTGCCGGCGACCAGGCCGCCGGCGTCGAGGATCGGGATGACGACGTCTCGCGTGGTGCCCGGGTAGGTGGTGCTTTCGAGGACCACAAGTTGCCCGCGCCGGAGGTTCGGGGCGATGGCCTTGGCGGTGTCGACGATGAAACTCATGTCGGGTTCGCGTTCGCGCGTCAGCGGCGTGGGGACGCAGATGATGATGGCGTCGACCCGGCGGAGGCGCCTGAAGTCGGTGGTGACGACGAAGCGGTCGCCCTTGCGCATGCGTGCGACGCTGGCGGCCGGAATGTGCTTGATGTAAGACCGGCCGGCCATCAGGGCCTTGACCTTGGCGGTGTCGATGTCGAGGCCGACCACGCGGAAGCCCGCGGCACTGAACGTCTGCGCCAGGGGCAGGCCGACGTATCCCATGCCGATGATGCCGACGACAGCCTGACGTTTCTGGATGCGAGCCAGTAGCGATTGCATAGTGACGGCTCCTTTTATTATGAGGTTGCGTGTTTGCGTCTATATCGTCTTTCGCGGCCGCGTTTCTTGACATCCCTCCCAAGCCGGGTAGAATAGCACGGCTTTTCTTAAGCACCTAGCGTTCTTTTGGTCGATTCCGTAGCAAGGGCTTCTTATGGGGAGAGACCGCATGGTCACCGTGGCAATCATCGGCGGGGGAGGCTGGGGCAAGAACCACGTTCGCAACTTTGCGGAGATAAGGTCCTGCCGCCTCAAGACCGTCTGCGACTTGAGCGACAACGTCCTGGCTGGGCACAAGGCCGCGTTTAAGACCATAGGCGTAACGAAGGACTCCGGCGAAATCTTCGCCGACAAGGAAGTGGACGCGGTCGTCATCGCTACGGACGCCCCCAGCCACTATCGCCTTGCGCGCCAGGCGTTGGATGCCGGGAAGCATGTTTTCGTCGAGAAGCCGATGACGCTCTCTCCGGCCGACGCCGAAGACCTTGTGAAGCGGGCCGACGCGGGCGGGCGCGTCCTCATGGTCGGCCACCTGCTGGAGTATCACCCGTGCGTCCTCATGCTGAAGGATATGCTCGACAAAGGCACGTTGGGCGAGTTGCGATACCTCTACTGTCAGCGGTTGAACCTGGGTGTCGTCCGCAAGGACGAGAACGCCTGGTGGAGCCTGGCGCCGCACGACGTCTCGATCATCCTGTATATTTTCCAGGCCGAGCCGGTCACGGTGACTGCGCAGGGGCAGTCGTACCTTCAGAAGGGCGTGGAGGACGTGGTGTTCGCTCAGTTGAAGTTCGCCGACGGGCGGATGGCCCACGTCCACGTGTCGTGGTTCGACCCGCACAAGATCCGCAAAGTCACGCTGGTGGGCTCCGACAAGATGGCCACGTTCGACGACATGGAAGCCAGCGAGAAGATCCGCATCTACGACAAGGGCGTTGACGCCAAGGGCTCGGTCGTCGGGTACGAACAATCGCTGACCGTCCGGAACGGCGACATCCTGATTCCCAAGACGCCGGGCGGCGAACCGCTGCGGGTCGAGTGCCTGCACTTCCTGGAGTGCATCGAGAAGAAGCAGACGCCGCGTAGCGACGGCCGCGACGGCCTGCGCGTCGTGCGCGTCCTGGACGCCGCCACGCGGAGCCTGAAGGCCGGCGGTGCGCCGGTGAACTTATAATGACCCCGATCCTGCGGCCCGGTGCCGCGGGTCGCTAACGAAAGGCAACCCACGTGGCTTCACTTGAATACTTCGTGCACGAATCAGCGTACGTCGACGAAGGCGCGATCATCGGCAAGGGCACCAAGATCTGGCACTTCTCGCACGTCCTGCCGGGGGCGCAGATCGGGGAGGGTGTCAGCATCGGCCAGAACGTCAACGTCGGCGGCAAGGCCAAAATCGGCAACCGCTGCAAGATCCAGAACAACATCAGCGTCTACGACGAGGTGGAGATCGAAGACGAGGTCTTCTGCGGCCCCAGCATGGTCTTCACAAACGTCTTTAACCCGCGGGCCTTCATCGTCCGCAAGCACGAGTACCGCAAGACGCTCGTCAGGCGAGGCGCGACGCTCGGCGCCAACTCGACGATCGTCTGCGGCACGACGATCGGCCGGTACGCCTTCATCGGCGCCGGGGCGGTGGTGATCGGCGACGTGCCGGACTTCGCCCTTATGGCAGGCGTGCCCGCCAAGCAGAAGGGCTGGATGTGCAAGTGTGCGATCAACCTGAAGTTCGTCGGCGGCAAGGCCACGTGCTAGGCCTGCGGCGGGCAGTACGTCCTGGAAAACGGCCTCGTTCGCGAGGCGTAAGGCATTTTGAGAACCTCTGGCGAAGGAGATTACATGGCCGTTCCCATGCTGGACCTCGTGGCACAGTACCGGACGATCCGCGACGAAGTCCGCGCCGCCATCGACGGCGTCCTCGAGTCGCAGGCCTGCATCGGCGGACCCAAGGTGACCGAGTGTGAGAAGGCGATCGCCGCTTACTCGGACACGAAGTTCGCCATCGGCGCCTCCAGCGGCACAGACGCCATCCTGAACGCCCTGATGAGCCT
>JAPLMO010000498.1 GCA_026386995.1 Planctomycetota bacterium
AGGGCGGCCGTGAAGAAGATGAGCACCCCCCGAATCCGCCACAGGAGTACACGCTGCCGATCCTGCGCCATAATTGTCGACTCCTATTGCCTAGCCCCCTGTAAACCCGACACCGAACATCGCGCGGCCAACGCCCGAACCGCAACAAGGGTCACCCAGTAGGTTATGAAGAGGATGGTCAGATAGGCCGCAAGGAAGGCCGCCAGGCTGCCGCCCGTTGAGAACACAACATCATCATCTCGCATGGTGGCAACCCGGACACAGTATGCAGCCACGGCTGCGAATATCATCACCACGAGAACGCCTGCCGGACCCCAGAGTTGGATCCAGACGCTCACCCGATTGCCCACAAGGGCCTCCACGGCGGCGCATGCGGGGAGGCACACCAGCAGGCCAAACATGCCTCCAAACTGACCACCAAAGACAACACAGCAACAGGGACCGAACAAAGGCCCACAGTTGGCTTGAGATGCAGATCGCCCCGCCAGCGAGGACACCACAACGGCAAGAAGGAACACTACGATAGGCCCTACGAGACCCATCACCGCCGTCATACCCACAGCGGCCGCGTGACGGAACACCCAGGGTCCGAACGCCTCAGCCGTGATACAGAGTTTGCGCATGGGAACGCCGCCTGTCTGTGCCTTGCTATGTCCTATCGTCTATCCGCGACACTGACCCACTCCAGCGGAAGCACCCGCCGGATCTGTGGCTTTATGGTTCGGCCCTCCACAAGGTAATCGTCCAAGCCGGCCGGAACACGTACAAACAAATTGTACGTTACCCCTCACCATCACGCCACGCAGTTTCCAAGGCGGCCCCGCGCCAGGAATACGGAAGGCGCGGCAGGTCAGGAGACCCGCCGCGCCTTATTCTTTGCGTCAGACGCTATTGGTATCAGGCCGTGGCTTTGGCGGCCTCGGCGAGTTTGGCCTCGGCATCCTTGGCAAACGCCGGCACGGCCTCGTCGCCGTAGTACTTGCGGATGTTGGCGGCGGCTGCGGCCTGGATGCCCGTGATCCGCATCGCGGCGTCGGCCGAGCGAAACAGGTGGCGGAAACGGCCCTGGGGCTTCAGGTACTCTTCGACCGGCTTCCAGCCGTCCTTCGGGGGCCGGTGGGCTTTGGTCTCGCCGCGGATGATCTCGTACAGCGGGTACAGGCCGCACTCGAACGCCATGCGCGCCAACTCGGCCGATTTCGCCGGGTCGCTCTTCCACCCCAGCGGGCAGACCACGTGAACCTGGAGGAACTTCGGGCCGCGAATCTGGAGGATGCGCTTCATCATCGGCGCAAGTTCGCGGTAATAGCCCATCGATGCGACGCCGACGTACGGAATGTTGTGGGCCGCCATTATCATCGGCAGGTCCTTCTTCGGCCGGTCGTTGCCGAAAGACGCCGAGCCGGCGGGGCTGGTGGTCGTGTCGGCGTCCAGGGGCGTGAGGCCCGAACGCTGAACGCCCGTGTTCATGTAGGCCTCGTTGTCCCAGCAGACGTAGAGCATGTCGTCGCCGCGCTCCATGGCGCCCGAGAGGCACTGGAGGCCGATGTCGGCCGTGCCGCCGTCGCCGCCCATGGCCACGACCTGCACGCCCTGCTCCAGCAGGCCCTTGTGCCTCAGGGCATAGTAGACGCCGGACGCGATGGCGGCCGAGTTCTCGAACAGGCTGTGAAGCCACGGCGCGTTCCACGAAACGGTCGGGTAGCGCGACGTAAAAATCTCGCTGCACCCCGTCGCGTTCGTGAACACCGTCTTCGGGCCGCAGGCCTGCGCCACGAGGCGCATCGCCAGTGCCTCGCCGCAACCCAGGCACGATGTGTAACCGGGCTTCAGGATGCGATCTGTGTATTTGAACTCCACGTTTCATCCTCCATGTAGGGTGGGTGCTGAGCACCCACCAATGCTGTTCTCATCATGCCAACTCGTGGCCGTCTCGGCGCCCGCACTGCCAACTCCATGTAGGGTGGGTGCTGTGCACCCACCATGTCGTTTTTCCGCGTGGGTGCAGAGCACCCACCCTACATAAATCAGCGTGGGTGCAGAGCACCCACCCTACATAAATCAGTCGCTCGGCACGAGGTCCGGCAAGATCGCCTGCTTCAGGCCGAAGTACTCGTAGGCCACCTGCTCGCCCTTTGTGACGCGTGCGATAATCTCCTTGATGCCGTCGGCGGTGATCTCGCGGCCGCCCAACTGGACGCAGAAGCCGCTGACCGGGGCGCGCCCGCCCGCATCGTACAGAACGTCCTTGATCTCGGGGGTCATGATGCCGCCCGCGCCGAACGAGCCGCCCTTCTCGATGACGGCGATGCGCTTGGCGCCCGCCAGGGCCTTGCCGATCGCCTGCCGCGGGAACGGCCGGAACGTTTTGATGCGCACCAGACCGACCTTCTGGCCCTTGTCCCTGAGTTCGTCGACCACGTCCTTGATCGTGCCGCAGATCGAGCCCTTGGCCACCAGCACGGTCTCGGCGTCCCTGGACTTGTACTCTTCCAGAAGGCCGCCGGAGTTGCGGCCGAAGACTTTCGCGAAGTTGGCCGACACCTCCTCGATGACCGACAGGCTCCGCAACTGCGCATCGTGGATCATCCACCGGCCTTCCATGCACTTGTCGGGCTCGGTGAAGCAGCCGAACGACATCGGGTTGTCGACGTCGAGTTTGTAGAACGCCTCGTACTTGCCGAGGAACTTATCGACGGGCTCCTGGTCGGGCAGTTCCACGGGCTCGAAGACGTGCGTCAGCAGAAATCCGTCGAGGTTGACCATCATGGGCAGGAGCACCCGGCGGTCCTCGGCCACCTTGAAGGCGATGACGTGCTGGTCGACCGCCTCCTGCGCATCCTCGGCATATATCTGGATAACGCCGCAATCGCGGATGCTCTCGGCGTCCTGGTGGTCGCACCAGATGGAAAGCGGCGCCGAGACCGAGCGGTTCGCGCACGCCAGGACCACGGGCAGCCGCATGCCGGCCATGTTCCAAAGGACCTCGGCCATGAGCATGAGGCCCTGGCTGGAGGTGGCCGTGTAGGCGCGGGCGCCGGCGGCGCTTGCGCCGAGGACGACGCTGGCCGCGCCGAACTCGCTCTCGACCTTCACGAACTCGGCATCGAGTTCGCCGTTGGCCACGATCGTCGAGAGTTCCTCGCTGATGTGGGTCTGAGGCGTGATCGGGTATGCGGCCACGACCTCTGGCCGGCACCGGGCGACGGCGTGGGCCACGGCCATCGCGCCTTCGAGAATCTCTTTCTGGGACATTACCTCACCTCCGGAACCATATCAATGTCGGCGACGGGGCACTCGGCGGCGCACATGCCGCAGCCCTTGCAGTAGTCCGGGTCGAAGTCGCGGTTGGCGATCTCTCGCTTGAGTTTCTCGACCACGTGCTTCTTCTCGGGGTTCTCGAAAACGCAGCCTTCCGGGCAGACCAGTTCGCACGCGCGGCAACCGATACACGCAACGTGCTTGAAGACCGGCCGCATCGTGCGCCAGGCGCCGGTCTTATTGAGGACCGACATGCCCGGAGGCGCCGCACAACCGATTGAAAGTTTATCCATGCCAGGATGCTTGCTCATTTTTTCTCCTTCGCGGCGTTATACGCCTTCTCTACGGCCTCGGCGTTCAGGTCGCCGATCTTGCCGCCGAAACGCTCCTTGACGGCCGCCTTCAGGCTCGCCAGCGTCACGAGGCCGGTCGTGCCCGCAAACGCGCCCAGCATGACCATGTTCGGGATGGGCCGGCCGATGACTTCCATCGCGATCCGGGTGCCCGGAACGGCCTTCAGGACGGCCCCCGCGGGGACTTTGACGGCCTCGGGCTTCTCGGAGTTCAGGACCACCATGCCGCCGGCCTTCAGCCCTTCGAAGACGTTGACCGTCTCCAGCAGCGTCGAGTCCTGCACGACGCAGAAGTCGGGCGTGTGAATTTCCGAGCGGGTGCGGATGGCCTTGTCCGACACGCGGCAGAAGGCACGGACCGGGGCGCCCATGCGCTCCGACCCGAACGCCGGAAACGCCTGGCTCACAAAGCCGTCCTTGAACGCGGCCTTGGCCAGGACCTCGGCGGCCGTCACACTGCCCTGGCCGCCACGACCGTGAAACCTGATCTCTTTC
>JAPLMO010000304.1 GCA_026386995.1 Planctomycetota bacterium
TTGGGTATCCTCATAGACACGCTCCTTTTTGCTTTGGGACTCTTTACCAAAGACCCAAATCGGCAAAAAGGGGCTGTTTTTATTATCTCGAATCATTGTACCAGACCAAGGATAGTTAACGGCGTTGCGTGGCACCCACAGAGTCAATCGTGACAGGCTACTGGCTGGGCCGCAGGGCATTGACAATATCCCTACTGGCCCCTACAAAACCAGTGGGGATTATCGGGGCAAGCGCCTGTGCCATTCGGGAAACTCATTGCGGCCGCCGGCTTGCTGGTGGTAGCGCACCTGGTTCCGCCACAGGCCGGCCCTTTTGCGCCCGATGTGGCCCCCGAAGACGTCCTCGGAGTTTTCACGCCCGGCGGCCCGTACGGACGCCTGACCGTACTATACCCGTTCGATGAGGCCGTTTTTCCGCCCGAGTTCCCGGCCCCCACATTCCGCTGGGACGACCCTCAAGACCGCGTCAACACGTGGGTCATCGCCGTCGACTTCGAGGGCGGCGGCCGGCTGACCGCCCGCGTCCACGCTGAAGCGTGGAAGCCCACGGACGACCAGTGGGCCGAGATCAAACGCCGGAGCGTCGATAAGAAAGCGCAGGTCACCGTGCTGGGCGTGCAAGACCTGACCCCCCGGCACATCATCACGGCCGGCAGCGTGTCGATCAGCACGTCGCGCGACGAGGTGGGCGCCCCGATCTTCTACCGCGACGTGCCCCTGCCGTTTGCCGACGCCGTCAAGGACCCGAGCCGGATCCGGTGGCGGTTCGGCCTCGTCTCGTCAAAGGAGATGCCGCGCATCGTCCTGGAAAAACTGCCGGTCTGCGGCAACTGCCACTCGTTCTCGGCCGACGGCAGCGTCCTGGGAATGGACATCGACTACGCCAACGACAAAGGCTCGTACGCCATCGCGCCGGTTACGAGCGAGATCGTTCTGGACAAGGACAAGATCATCACGTGGTCCGACTATCGGAGCGAGGACAAGGAACTGACGTTCGGCCTTCTGTCGCAGATGTCGCCCGACGGCCGCTATGCGGTCAGCACCGTCAAGGACCGTTCGGTGTTCGTGGCCATGCCTGATCTGGCGTTCTCGCAACTTTTTTTCCCGCTCCAGGGGATCCTGGCCTTCTATGACCGCACCACCGGCCGGTTTGCGGCGTTGCCAGGGGCCGACGACCGCTCGCTCGTGCAGAGCAACCCCTCGTGGAGCCCCGACGGCAAGACCCTTTTCTTCGCCCGCGCCAAGGCCAGGAAACTGGCGAACCTCCGCAATAAGGACATGGCCCTTCTGACGACCGAGGACTGCAAGGAGTTCACCGAGGGGGGCGAGATATTCCAGTACGACGTCTACCGCATCCCGTTTGCCGACGGCAAGGGCGGCACGGCGGAGCCCCTGCGGGGCGCCTCGGCCAACGGCAAGAGCAACTACTTCCCGAAGTGCTCGCCCGACGGCAAGTGGGTCGTCTTCTGCCGGGCCAGGAGTTTCATGCTCCTTCAGGCCGACAGCGAACTCTACATCGTTGCGTCCTCGGGCGGCGAGGCCCGCCGCATGCGATGCAACACCGCCCGCATGAACTCGTGGCACAGTTGGTCGCCCAACGGCCGGTGGCTGGTGTTCTCGTCGAAGGCGTTCTCGCCGTACACGCAACTGTTTCTGACGCACATCGACGCCGACGGCCGCGACACGCCGCCCGTGCTCCTTGAGAACTTCACGCCGCCCGACCGGGCCGCCAACATTCCCGAGTTCGTCAACCTGGCGCCCGAGCGGATCGCGAGCATCCGCGAGAGGTTTGTCGACGAACTCTCCTTCCTGCGCGCCGGCATGCTGTGCCTCGATGCCCGTGATTACGCGGGGGCGGCGCAATCCTTCCGTAAGGCCATCGAGGTCAACCCGCGCTACGCCATCGCGTATGTAAAACTCTCGATGGCCCTGGCGGCCCGGGGAAATTCCGACGAGGCCATCGCGCAGGCCAGAAAGGCCATTGAGATCGACCCGAACCTGGCGGAGGCCCACTTCAACCTCTCCGGATTCCTTGCCGCAAAGGGCCGATTGGCGGAGGCCCTTCCCGAATGCCTCGAGGCGGCGCGCCTTGCGCCGACCCAATCCGACGTACAGAGCCGCGCGGGCGCCCTCCTGCTGGCCGCCGGCAAGCCCGAAGAAGCCATCGACCGCCTGAAGGAGGCCGTCCGCCTCGGGACCACCGACCCCACAGCGTACTACAACCTGGCCCAGGTCCTCTGTTCCAAGGGCCAGTACGCGGAGGCCATCCCTTATTACGAGGAAGTGCTCCGCCAACAACCGCGCCACACCAGCGCCCTGAGTAATCTCGCCATTGCCCTCGCCCGCTCAGGCAGAACGGACGAGGCCATTGCGCGCCTGTCGGAGGCCATACAGGTAAAGGCGACCTCAAGGCGGCTGCAGTTGCTCGCCCAACTTCTGAGATCGCAGGGGCGCCACGAGGATGCCGCCAAGGCCGCCGCCATGGCCGCCAAACTGTCCGCTGCCGAAAAAGGTCGGCCCCCTGGCCCCGCCCCCGGCTCGCCGCCAGGGTCTGACTAGTAATGCGTCAACTTTAATTATGTGGGTGCCACGGCTGCGCCTTGTGCAGCCGTGCGTCCCCGCCGCCGACCACGGCTGCACAAGGCGCAGCCGTGGCACCCACAGATTTAGTCCTGACAGGCTACTAGCCCCCGATGGCAATCTGGGGCGTTGCGTTTCGAGTCACTCGCGGGGCTTATCCTGATCGTTAACGTAGCGAACCGCCGCCGCCAGCGATCGCTCGTTGTTGTGTACCCGTGCAAGGAGCAACAGCCCCCCGTTACCACGGGGGGCTAGTCAAAGCAACTCCCGTAACCGCGAGTGGCTGGTACAAACTACCCGCGCCGAAGCGTCTCTTGTCGAAGGCTGCTTACCCCAGGTTCTCCCACCCGATGCCGATCTTCTTCAGCGCGTAGCCCGTCTCGCGGATATGGTCGCCGTACCAGGTCATCCAGTGGAAGCCCGGCATGTTGAGGGCCACCTTCTCGTCGGGGCACTTGTAGGCCACGTCGATCTGGCTGCGGCAGATGGGGCGGAATGGGGCGTCGACGATCTCGCCCACGAAACCTGTATATTTCTCCATCCTGAAGTCCGGGATGATGTTGGTGACCTTCGTGCCCCTGGCCATCTCGACCTTCGGCGCCGCCCCGTAGTCCGACTCGAAGTGCGTGACGATGCGGGCGGGCTCGAGGTTCTTCCCGTCCATCCGCCGCGGGGCCGTGCAGTGGGCCAACGTGATGATGCCGCCGTACGGGTACGTCGGGTCGTTGAGAAACTGCGGCCGCCCCGACATGTTGACCGACAGGATGCCCGACGGAATCACCACGAAGTCCGACTCGCAGAACACCATGTACCCGGCGTCGTTCAGGATCGAGAGCGTAAGGCACGCCGTCGTCTGGGCCATCGGCATGATCGTGCCCATGCAGTTGTTGACGGTGAGCGCGCGGCAGTCGGCCTTCTTCATGAGGCCCTTGAAGACCTGGGCCAGGAGGAAGGCGTTCTCGACCGGCACCGTCTCGATCTCCAGTTTGACGCCCTGCCCTTTGAGGTACTCGGCGGCGTCCTTGCGGGCCAGGGCGACGGCGGAGGCATCCTCGCGCGCGGCCGTGATGAGGGGCGCGAGTTCGGCGTAATTGAAGTCCTGGATGTCGAGTTTGAACTTCTCGCGGGCCAGCGCCGGCGCCTTGGGCGTCGACCAGCCGGACGCCCCGCCCACCGCGATGATGCGCGAGCCCACGGTGTTCTTAACGCCGACCAGCGCCCGCAGACGCCACGTGAGGTCCTCCAGCGAATCGACCACCACGTCGCCGTTGTCCACACCCTTGACGGCCAGAAAGTCGGTGTGCTGGTGCAGGAAGCGGGGGCTGATGATCTCGTACCATAGCGACACGGGACCCGACCGCCACCGCACGAAGTAAATGACGTTCTTGCCCGACCTGGCGGCGGCCTCGAGGATGCTCTGCGGCCCGCCGGCGGCGTAGTGCAACAGCACGTCGGCCTCGGCGAGGTCCGCCAGGGCCGCGAGTTGCTGCGGCGAGCGGACCTGCGAGACCGGCAAGAACGTGACCGGGAAATCGGCTGCGGCCTTGATCTTCGCCAGTTCGCCCTCGATGCGGGCGACTTCCTCGTTGGCCGCTTGCTGGCTGTCGATGCCGCCCCAACTTCGCCAACTGGTCTGCGGCCGCCGCCTGGGAATCTCGAACGAGAGGACCGGCTTGACGACGATGGGCTTGCGCGGGGGCGCGGCAGAGGCCGCATCGGCGGCCTCCGCTCTCATGGACGACCACGCGCAGCCGGCCAGCGCAAGGCCGCCGAGGGCGATGCCGCCGGCCTTTATAAAATCGCGGCGGGTCAGGTCCGGGCCCGCACATCCGCAGCAGCGAGGACCGGGCAACTTGGGCGCAGCAGGTTCCGACATGTCCTGTCTCCTTTAAGAAAACGTGCTCGTCTTCAACTACCGGTTAGCGTAACCAGGTACTGATCGCCCAACTGGTCGATGTGCTCTTTGATGTTGATAAACATGTCGAGATGCGCGTTTTCGTCGCCGAGGAGCGTCTCGAAGATGCCTTTCGAAACGTGGTCGCGCTCCGCGGCGCACACGACGGCGGCCTCGTTGTACATCTTGACGGCGCCCTCTTCCAGGGCGATGTCGGTGGCGATCTTGGCGGCGATCTTCTCGCCGCGTTTGATCTCGGCATCGGGCCTCGTGGTCGGCGTCCCGCCGAGGAACAGGATGCGCTCCGCCAGGGCCTCGGCGTGCTTCATCTCGGCGATGCCGGTGTCCTTGAGGACCTTGGCGAGTTTGCCGTAGTCGTCGTTCGCAAGTTCATAGTGCTGGGCCATGTACGTGAGGATGGCCGTCAGTTCCCGCGACCGCGCCTCGTTCAGCAGATCGATGACTTTCTTCGAGCCTTTCACCATGTTCGTTCTCCCGCTGGCCTGCCAGTCCGTCTCCCACCCGCGCGGCACCCCGCCGCGACGCCTCGGGCTTATTCATCCTTTTTAGTCCCCCGCAGGGCCGCCGTCAAGAACTAACACGAATGACCGGCGGTCATTCTGCCGTTTTCTTCGCCGTCAGCATCTCCGTCAGCCGGGTGCCACGGTTGCGCCGTTCAGCAACCGTGCCGCCGTTCGACGCAGAGCACGGCTGCAAACAGCGCAGCCGTGGCACCCGGCGTCTTGGATAATGTGCAATCTGAGTGACGCCCAACGCTAGGCTTTCTTCGCCGTCAGCATCTCCGTGAGTGTGGCGTTCTCGCGGATCTGGTCGATGGCTTCCTTGGCCCAGATGCCCGCGCAGACGCCGTCCTTGCGGCGGATGCTGTTGAAGGCCTGCTCGAAACCGTCGGCGGCGTGCAGGCGGCCCGCTCCCAGAATCTTGTACGCCACGACGGGCTTCTCGATCTGCGCGATGGTCTCCATGGCCGCCTTGCGGTCGGCCTCGTGATAGGGTTCGCCCATCGGGTTGGGCCTGGTGATGTTGTAGCAGCACTGGAAATAAAAGTCCGTGGGGAACTTCCGCTTCTCCAGTTCCGGGTGGATGTTCGGCCAGTGGGCCGCATAGCCGCCCGGAAGGCCGGCGTTCTTGATCCGGTCGAGCCACGCGCGAAGGACGTCGAACTTGCCCTTCTCGAACTGCTGCTCCACGCGGTGACCCTGGATGAAGACGGCCTTCGCGCCGCCCTTGATGGCCCGGTCGATCTCCTCGATCATCTGTGCCCCCGGCCCGTGGCACTGGGCGACCCAGACGGTGAGTTTGCCCCCGCCCGCGCGATACTTGGCCCAGAGGTCCAGCCAACGCTGATCGGGCGCCGAGACGATGGTCGTCAGGCCGCACCGCGCGGCCTCATCGCAGATCTGGATGATCCGCTCGTCGGTGTGCCAGGTCTTCATCTCCTCGTCCAGTTGCGGGTTTTTGTGCGAGTAACCCCAGAAGGGATTGCTCCCGAGAATGAACCGCGAGACCTCAAGCGTCCCGAGTTTGATAGTGGGCAGCGGCTTGGCGGCTTCTTCGGCGCCACCGGCCCGCCCTGCCGCACCCAAGGCTGCGGTCGCCGCAACGCCCACCATGCCCGTCTTCAGAAAGTCACGCCTGTTCATTTGCACAGACATCTCTGGGTCCTTACGATCTCAAACCCCGCGTATTCTAAGTCGTCGCCCCGGCCTATGCCAGAATCTTTCGTTGTCCGCGGTGACGGCCCCCCTCCCGTGCGACTTCAGTAGTGGGGGAATTCCAGCACCCCCGAGGTAACACCTTACCCACTTCTGACACACCGCTTTACAGCCGGCCGCGGGGATGTTATTTTCATAGGCTGCGGGGGCACACTGCCGTCGCCCTGCCCAGGAGAACACGGTGGACCTTTTAGGCCAACTGCAATCGCACCCTCTGTTTGCGACGTTTACGCCGGACGCATTGGCGGAAGTCGTGCGCCAGGGCACCGCCGCCACTTACGAGGCCGGCGAGACTTGCATCCACCACGATGAGGCCGGCGAGGTTTTCGGCGTCCTCATCTCGGGACGCCTAGAGGCCGTGCGCGATTACGGCTCGCCCGCCGCCGCGCGGCTGGGCTACGTCGAGCCCGGCGAGTGCTTCGGCGAAATGTCGATGCTGACCGGCAACCCGACCAGCGCCGACGTCGTGGCCGCCGAAAAGAGCGAGGTCGTCGTCTTCTTCCAGGAGGCGATCAGCACCCTCCTGGCGACCAACGCCGATGCGGTGAAGTTCCTGGCGCGGCTCATCGCCAAGCGCCTGTCGCCGAAGCCCGAGCAACAGCGGACCGCGCCGAAGGCCGTCGGGCGATACGCCCTCGGGGCGGTCAGCCCGATGCGGATCCTCTCGGTCAGTTGCCGCCAGGACTCCGTGCGGTACGCCTACTTCGACACCACCTCCGAGGCCTCCCTGGCGTGGGGCAGGATCACCGGCCTCGGCAACCACGAGGCCGCCCACGTCCACAAGACCGCCCAGGGAGAACGCACTGCCGCCGTGACGCCGGCCACGCACAAGGCCGCCCTCCGGGCCGCCCTGGCGGCCCTGACCGCGCCCGGCAGCGGCCTGATCGCGTCGCCGGCCGACCTGTCGGCCATCGCCCACCGCGTGTGCCACGGCGGGACGCGATTCAACGGACCGACGATCGTCGATGACAACGTCAAGGCCGAGATCAAGCGCCTGTCCGCCCTGATGCCCTTCGACAATCCCTATAACCTGGCGGGCATCGAGGCCTGCCAGAAACTCGCCCCCGGCATTCCGCAGGTCGCCGTGTTCGACACGGCCTTCCACCTGACCATGCCGGAAGCCGCCTCGCGCTACGCCCTGCCAGCCGACCTGGCGCAAGACAAGGAACTGCGGCGGTACGGATTCCACGGCATCTCGCACGAGGGCGCCGGCCGCGCAGCCGCGGCCCACCTGGGAATAAACTTCGACGCCCTCCGGATCATCACGGTCCACCTGGGCGCGGGGGCGTCGATCACGGCCATCGACCACGGCCGCTCCGTCGACAACACGATGGGCTTTACGCCCCTGGAGGGCCTCGTCATGGCCACGCGCCCGGGCGACATCGACCCGGGCCTCATCCTGCACCTCGTGCGCGAGCGCCGGATATCACCGGACGAACTTTACCGGCGGCTGTTCACCGAGTCGGGCCTGCTGGGCCTCTCGGGGGTCTCGGGCGACGTGCTGGAGGTGATGGAGGCCGCCAACCGCGGCGAGCCGCGAGCCATCCTCGCCCTCCAGGTCTTCTGCCAGCGCGCCAAAAAACACCTGAGCGCCTTCGTGGGCCTCCTGGGCGGCGTCGACGCGATCGTCTTTACGGGAGGCGTCGGCGAGAACTCGCCCGGCGTGCGGGCCCGCATCCTTCAGGGCCTCGACTGGATGGGCATCGCCCTGGACGAAGACCTGAACCGCAACCGCCAGGCCGGCCGCGGCCAGCCCGCCAAGATCTCGGCTGCGCACTCCAGGACCCATATCCTCGTGGTCCGCGGCGACGAGGAGCAAACCATCGCCCGCCACGCCGTCCAGGCGCTCTCTCACGCCCGCGTCACGCAGGTCATGCGACAGCACGAACTGGCGATCCCGATCGGCATTTCGGCCCACCACCTGCACCTGACGCCCGAGCACGTCGAAGCCCTCTTCGGAAAAGGCCACACGCTGACATGGTTCGCCGACCTCACGCAGCCCGGCCAGTACGCGTGCCAGGAGAAGGTCAACCTCATCGGCCCCAAGGGCCGCATCGACAACGTGCGGGTCCTCGGCCCCGTGCGGCCGGAGAGCCAGGTGGAGATCGCCCGGACGGAGGAATTCAAACTGGGCATCGACGCCCCGATCCGCCATTCCGGAGACCTCGACGGAACGCCAGGCATACAACTCGAAGGGCCGAACGGGTGCGTGCGGCTGGACCACGGGGTGATCTGCGCCATGCGGCACATCCACATGTCGCCCGAGGACGCCATGGCCTTCGCCGTCCGGGACCGCGACGTGGTGCGCATCCGCGTGCCGGGGGAACGGTCGCTCATTTTCGGCGACGTGGTCGTCCGCGTTCACCCCGACTTCCGGCTGGACATGCACATCGACACCGACGAGGCGAACGCGGCGGAGTTGGGCGCGAAGGCCGTGGGGTACCTCGACTCGATCCAGCACCGGGCGGCGTCGTAGGGCCGGCGTGAAAGCGGACCTGCCCCGCGGCTCGCGCCGCGGGCTCGAACGGCACCGCCTGGTGCCACGGCTGCGCAGTTTGCAGCCGTGCGTCCCTGCCGACAACCACGGCTGCACAAGGCGCAGCCGTGGCACCCACAGATCAATCGTGAAAGCCTACTAACTAGATATGCACCGCCTGTATGCCCGCCAACTGGCAGTAGCCCTTCAGAATCACCGAGTGGTCGCCGTAGAGGAAGAGTTGGTGGAAGCCTTTCACGTCGCGGCAGTCGGGGATGTCGTCCATCGCGAGTTCCACCGATGTGCGGCAGCCGCCCGAGGGGGGCGTGTCGATGTTCGAGACGACCTTGCCCGTGCCGATGAGCATCGTTTTGCCGCCACCCTCGAACTTCATGACCGTCACCTTCTGCCCCAGGCGCCAGAGGACCTGCGGCGAGACGCCGATCGACGATTCCGAGTGGCTCCGAAGGATGACCGGCTCGTGCGGCTTATCGAAGCCGTCCAGTTTCGTCGGGCACGTGCAGTGGGCGCCCATGAAGGTGTTGTTCACGGTGTTGGGGACGGGGTCCTGCATGAACCCCGGGCGCTCGCACAGCCGCGCGGTAAGCAGCAGCGAGATCGCCGCGTTCACGTCGGCCTCGCAGCAGCCGACGAGGCCCTCGTCGAGCAGGCGCGAGAACCCGATACACGGCGGGCACGGAATCTTGCGGCTGCCCACGAGGCCCAGGCAGTCCATCGAGATGCCCTGGCACTTCTCGGCCGCCATGAGGTTCTTGCACGCCAGGTAGTTCTCAGCGGCGTTCAGGATGTCGTCTCTGGACGGCTCGACGATCTTGCGGGCCTCGCGCGTGTAGTACTCGGCGACGGCCCTGGCCTCGGCGCACTGCTGCACCTTCGCGAGTTCTTCGACGAACCTCTCGCGCGGCACGTAGTGCAGCGTCGTGCCAGTGGCCTCCAGCACCTTGTCCTCGGTCTTTTCGCCGGAGGCGATGACGATGCGCGACTGCTTCATGTCCCAGATCGTGCGGTGCATCCTGAGGCCCACCGTCAGCCAGTCGACGTCCTGCGTCGAACCGACGAACACGCCCGGCGCGCGCGACGTCTTCTGTAGGTGCCCCGTGAACGCCGTGCCCATCGGGGCAAAGACCACCGTGGGGATCGTGCCGCGCTCGTCGGCGATGCGGTTCACGTCGTCCCAGCGGCGGAAATCCATAAGCACCAGGAGAACGCCGTTGGGGGGCGAGGACTTGAGTTTCTCCAGAAACGCCGTCACGGCGGCCGCATCGTAGAGCGGCTCGGAAAACTTCAGGTCAACGCCCAGGTCGTCGGCGGCCTTCTGGAGCGTGTCGATGTACAGGTTCTGGTGGGCGGCGATGTCATAAGATGCGCCTGGCCAGCCCATCCAGTACTTCTCTTCCTTTGGCCGAATGAAGACCGCCCGCACGGTGGGTCCCGGCCCCGGCAGCCGCCCGGCAGCCGCGCCGCGGCTGGTCGCGGGCGTGCCGCAGCCCGCCATCTCCATCGCCGCCACAAGGGCCGATGCGCTCGCCGCCCCCAGGAACGTCCGCCGCCTCATTCGCATCTCGGGGCAACCGGTCAGACTGCAAGGTTTGGTAGGCTCCATCGCGTGTCTCCTTTGTGCTCTGTCGCGTATCAATTGACGGGTGGCATGGTCACGCTTTTGCGTGACCATGTGCCTCGAACGGCGCCTGGCCCGTTACCGTGACACGGTCACGCAAAAGCGTGACCATGCCACCCGACTATTCATCACATGACGACTGACGAATCACTAGGCTCATCTCCTATCTTCAAGCAGGTCCGACCACGCCTTCCGCAAGGCCAGCAGTTGCGATTCCTGGTCGGCGCTGAACGATCCCAGTTGCTGGCCGTAGGTATCCATCCACGTAAACAGCCGCTCGACGTCGTCGCGCCTGAGTTTCACGCCGTAGTGGCCCTTGCCCTCCAGGAGGAGCGGCGTCAAGGGGCTCTTGGCGGCATCGCACTCGAGGGCCTTCGACCGCCCCTCCATGTACCGCGCGAGCACGCGGTCGTGCACGCTCTCCTTGCCGCCGTAGTTGACAAGGCCCTGGTACGCCTTGGCCGCCGTCAGGTCGAACTTGGCCGCCGCCTTGTCCGCCGCATCCGGCCGGTGGCAACTGACGCAGTGCTTGTCGAGGACAGGCTGTACGAGTCGGTCGAACCGTAGCGGCCATGACCCTTCCGGCCCGGGCGTGATCTTCGAGGGCTCACGATCCACCGCCATCGCATGGACGGGCGGCGGCACCTTGTCGCGCCGATCGTGGCAGCCCAGGCACGAGAGCGTCTGGCCAGGCTGAACGTACGTGACGGTCCGCATCGTCTGAAGCGCCTTGCCCTGCCCGTCGAGGGCCTGGAAGAAGATCGAGACGCCCGACGGCACGCGGAAATAGGCCGAGCCGTCCTCTTCGACCGGCACCGTCCCGAGGACGCACTTGCCGGGGTCGTCGCGCGTCACGCCCAGCACGGGCGAATTCATCTCGGGCTGCACCTTGGCGGGCACCGCCACGATCCGCAGGCGCTTGACCGTGCCGGGCTCAACGCACGAGAGGCCGAAGTACACGCTCTGGACGAGGACCTTGCCTTCCTGCGGCCCGTCCCACGCCACGGTGCTGGCGATCAGCGGCGGCTCGGCGCGGGCCTTCAGCGGAATCGGGCACAGGCTGGAGATGGCGGGGTCGCGGTAGAGGAGTTCGAGGTTGCGGAACGCATCATACAGGTACAGCCCCTGGGCGTTGGCCGGGTTGCGACCGTCGTCGGAGTCCAACCTTCGCGTGTCGCTTAACGGTGGCTGTGCGTTCGGCGGCTTGCGTTTGTCGCCGTCGTGCGTGCGGCAATGGGGCGGGAGGGACCTGTTGCTCCAGGCCGCCAGGTAATACTTTTCAGAGAGCGGCCAGGGGCTGGCGTAGTAAGTGGCGGGCCAGCCTTCGGCCTCGGGAAAACAGACCTCGGGCGTCAGGCGAGCGAGGGGTTCCTGGCCGTCCAGGGCAACCGCCGGGTCCAGCACGACGAGGCTTCCGCCCGTGATGGAGTGGTGGGCGCTGGCGGTCATGATGATCTTGTGCGAGTTCGGGATGCTCTGGGCCTCGAACGCGCACTGCGGGTTGGTGGTGAAGTTGCCCCAGACGGCCCGGGCGCTTGAGCCGTCGGGGTTCGTTGCCCACAGTTTCATGTACGGCATGTTGTTGCGGTCGACGTAGTCCCAGCGGGCATAGAGGATGCGGCCGTCGTCGGCGACCGAGGGCGTCCACTCGAAGTTTTCGAACGGCGAGATGGTCCTGAGGTTCTTGCCGTCGCGCTCGATCGTGTGAAGCGTGTAGACGGACACTGGGCGATACGCCCCTCCGCCGCAACGGACGTAACTGTCAGGCATGGTCGCCTGCAGGGTCTCGGCGGCGGTCTGCGGGGTGCACTGGACGGCCTGGCCCCGCCGCGTCGAGAGAAACACGATCTCGCCGTTGGGCATGTACCGCCCGTCGAAATCGTCGTAGCGGCCGCGCGTGATCTGCCTGAGTCCAGTGCCGTCGACGTTCACCTCGTAAAGATGGTAGAACGCGTCCTCGGGCAGTTCGTCCTTGGCGACCTTGTTCTTCACGTCGGCCACGTGCGGATAGTACTTCGCGTGGGCGAACAGGACGCGTTTGCCGTCGCGCGAGAGGTCGGGCCTCAGGAAACTGCCGTCGGGCAGCGACGCGGTCAGGCAGCGGGTGCGCGGCGAGTCGCCTTTGAAGCCTTCGAGGACGAAGATGCCGCCGCCAGGCCGCGACCACCAGCCGTAGTACTGGTCCGACATGTGCGGGAACAAAGTCGGGGCGTGCTTGGCAAACACGATGGCGTCGAAATCCAAAAGCGGGTTCGCCAGGGCGAGTTTGCGGACCGCCCAGCGGGCTTTCAGGTACAGAGTCCGCCGCGCATCGGCCGGGGCATCGGCCGGAAGCGCCTTCAGCGTCTGCTCGACCTCGGCCAGCGTTTGCCGGCCTGCCGCAACGTCAACGCCGGCCGCGGCCAGATCGTCCGCAAGTCGCCGGCCGCGATCCAGCACCTCGGCCACCGGGTAGTCGGTCTGCGCCGCGGCGGCGCGCGCCTGCGCGAGGCATTCCGGGCTGAGCCACTGGGCCTCGACCTGCGCGGCAAACGCCGCGGGCGACTCGGGAGATGGCGCGGCCGACGGCTCGGCCCTGCCGCCGGATGCAAGGGCGGCCAGAATCACGCAGAGCCCGACGAATCGAAAGGACACATTCATCACATCGTACCCCGCGAAATGCCCCGCCCGCATTTCCGTACCTCTACGAGAATACCCGTTGCGCCGGGGAAATCCAGCGGGTATACGCAAATCCGTCCGCTACCTTAAACCGCCCCCGGCGTCGGAAGGCACGCGACTTCGGTCACCATCTTGCAATTCGCCCGCCGCCGCGAGACAATCCGCACCCGACCTTCGGCAAGGAGGCATCGCGTGAAGACAACCCGCTGGTCGCTCCCGCTGACCCTGCTGCTCGTGCTGCTTGCATCGGGCGCGTCTTTTGCGGCAGGCCGGACGATTCCCGCGCCCCTGCCCGAACATCCAGGCAACGTGTACCTGACGGGCGAGAAGGTCAGCGTAATCATCCCCGTCCTGGACCTGGCGACGTGGCGCGTGACGGACTACGACGGCAAGACCGTTGCCGAGGGCCGGACGACCTCCGGCCGGGCCGAGTTCGGCCCCCTGCCCGTCGGCTGGTACGAGGTCCGCTGGGGCGAAGGCGACTCGCCCGACCGGCGGGCGTCGATTGCGGTCCTTCAGCCGCTTGCCGCACCCACGCCGGAGACCTCGCCCATCTGCCTCGACGTGGCGATGGCGTGGTTCTATAAGGAGCCGCAGATGCCCGCCGTCGCAAATCTGTGCGCGCTGGCGGGCATCAACCGGGTCCGCGACCGGCTGCTTTGGGGCGATGTGGAGAAGAGTCGCGGCGAGTTCGTCCCGCCCCCCACGAAGTACGACGCCACGGCCCGCATCCAGTCGGAGGCGGGCCTGCGGGTGCTCCAGGTCAACCACAGTTCGCCTTCCTGGCTCGGCCGGAGGGTCAGGCGCTTTCCGGAGGACCTGCGCGACGCGCACCGCTTCTACCGCGAGATGGCCCGCCGCTGGGCCGGCCAGGTGGTCGCCTTCGAGCCGTGGAACGAGGCCGACATCATCAACTTCGGCGGCCACACGGGGGCCGAGATGGCCTCCATGCAGAAGGCCTCGTACCTGGGCCTCAAGGCCGGCAACCCCGGGAGCATTGCGTGCCAGAACGTCTTCGCCAGCACCAACGCGGCCACCCTGGCCGACTTCGCCGAGAACCAGGCGTGGCCGTATTTCGATACCTTCAACCTGCACCACTACGACAAGACCGACGAGTACCCCGGTATCTACGCGGCGTGGCGCGGCGTAAGCGCCGGCCGTCCCATCTGGACCACCGAGTTCGCCCTGCCGGTCCAGTGGTCGGGAGACGAGAATCGCAAAGAGCCGAGCGATGCCGACCTGCGCATCCAGTCCGAGCGCATCGCAAAAGTATACGCGGCGGTGCTCCACGAAGGGTCCGTGGCCGCCTTCTACTTCATCCTGACGGATTACGTCGAGGGGAAGACGCAGTTCGGCCTCGTGCGGCCGGACCTGACGACGCGCCCCGCTTACGTCGCCCTGGCGGCCGTCGGGCGATTGCTGGCCGATGCGCGGCCGCTGGGCCGGCTAAAAGACGTGCCGCAGAACGTCCGCGTGTTTCTGTTCCGCGCCAAGCCGGACGGCAAGGACTGCGAGGTCCTCGTTGCGTGGACGGTCGAGGGGGCAGCCGAGATTGCGTTGCCCGGTGCACCGCTGGCGGTCTACGACCACCTCGGCCGCCCCAGGCCCGGTCCGGTGGCCCTGTCTTCCGCCCCTGTCCTTGCCGTCTTCGCACCGGGCGCCGCGGCGAAGATGACGCTCGATCTTCCGCCCCAACCGCCGCCGCGAGCCGCCGGCGACCCCTCGCCCGTAGTCCTCCAGGCCGTCTGGCCGACGGAGCGGAGGGACCTCGGGCAGTCGGCGTATCGCGTTGCTTCCGGAAAGGCCGAGACCATCCCCGTCTACGTCTACAACTTCTCCGCAAAGCCGGTCGAGGGAACGCTTGAAGTTGCCGGGCCGAGCGGGTGGCGGTTGAACCTCGCCAAGACCGTGCAGATTCCGCCCGAGGAACGCGTACAACTGCCACTGACGGTCGAGACCGCGGCAGCCGTGAAGTGCGAAACCGTCCGCATCCAAGGCTCGTTCGGCCCGGCCGGCAACCCGATCCTTTCGCTGAGGCTTGCGCCGGAAGCACGGTAGTACGACAGCGCTACTTCCGTATTGTGCGCGGCGGTTCTCCTGAACCGCCGCGCAAATCGAAATCTAGCGATGTCGTAGCAGGGGCAATGGCCCGCAAGCGAGGGGTTGCCGGCCGGATAAGGTTTGACTTCCACCGCCGATGCACTACAATGTAGTGCATTATGACCAACGTAACGGTACGAATCCCGAAAACGCTGCGCAAGCAACTCGACGCGCTCTGCCGCCAGCAGCAGCGGCCGGCCAGCGAGGTCGTGCGGGACTCCCTGCGCCGGTACATCGCGGCCGAAAAGTTCCGCCTCCTCCGCCGCAAGGCACTACCCTTCGCCGAGGCTCAGGGCATCCTTACCGACGAGGATGTCTTCGAGGCCATCTCGTGAGAGTGGTCCTCGACACGAACGTCCTGATGGCGGCCTTCGCCGCCCACGGCCTGTGCGAAGCCGTCTTCGAGGCATGCCTGGCATCCCACGAGATCGTCGTCTCGCAGCACATCCTCGGAGAATTGCGGCGGCACCTGCGAGGGAAAATCAAACTCCCCGCCGCCAGGGCCGACGCCGTCCTGTCCTTCCTGCGGGAAAACGCCGCCGTGGTGACCCCCGCCAAGGTCCCCGCCGATGCCTGCCGCGACCCGACGGACCTGGCCGTGCTCGGAACAGCGCTCGCAGCTCGGGCCGACTGCCTGGTCACGGGGGACGCAGACTTGCTGGAACTCGGGGCGTTTCGCGGAATCCCGATCCTTTCGCCCCGCGCGTTCCACGACAGTCTGGGCTAAACACACGAAAAGGGTCATGAACCCTTTCTTCCACAACCGCGTGGGTGCGTAGCGCCTACACTAGCCCAAGTTACGCAGTTGAAAAAGTTTCCTCGCCTTTTTCGGCACGTGATCCCGCTTGGCGGCCCTCTGGCGCGGGGTGGGCGGCGAAAAGTCGATGTAGTCACGACCTACCCTATTGATTGATATGTTCTGTGGTGGCATTCTGGCTGCCGACAGAGGGGGCGGCGGCGAGGCGGCCATGTTCCTGAAGCGGCTGGAGCGACGCAA
>JAPLMO010000305.1 GCA_026386995.1 Planctomycetota bacterium
TGGAGTTGCTTGAAGCCTGCTTTCTCATCCTCCCCGAGCAGCATGGCCTCGCTCCAGCCCGATTTCGCCAGCATTCCCCTGAGGGCCGCCTGCGTCAGCAGCGGGCGCGCCGGGGGCGCGGCGGCGCGTTCCTGGAGTCCCTGAAAGACGCTCTCGAAGCGGCCCGCGCGTGCGGCGGCGGATGCCCACTCGCGCCGATCCTCCGCCGAGACGTTCCCGCCGCCCTGGCGGCGGAACTCCTCGCACAGGGCCGCCACGGCGCCCTCGGCCAGGGCAATCGGTTCAGGCGCGGGCCAGGCCCTTGCCGCGAGGACCGCGAAGGCCTGGTCCAGCGGATTGGCGAAGGCCGCGGCATCCTTGCCGGCCGTGTGATCGCCAAGATACTCGTTGATAGTGGATTCCTGACCGGCCGGAAGCACCCGGTCGCACAGGGGCCGGCGCTCCTCGGGCTGCGGGGCGCCGGAAGGCGTTTCGGCGGCCGATGTGCGGACGGGGAGGCCCCATACGGCAGCGGCCATCAGCAGCAGGCCGAGCCTCTGCATGTTCCAGACCGCCTTTCGCGTTGGATTTCGGGGGACAAGACCGATTGTGTCATTGCCCTTTCCTCGCCATTCGGGACGCTACCCAAGTATTCAGAATTACGCCTTTCATGGGCATCGCTCCGTGTATAGACTTGACGAGTGCTACTGTACAGGCGGGCGGCGGCGAGGTCAACGCGCGAGGCGCGCGGCTAGTAGTCCGTCAAGATTGAAAGTGTGAGTAGCATGAGCGCGGCGGGCAGTCTTGCCCGCCGCGCGGTGGGCAAGACTGCCCACCGCGCGACTGGCTTCAACTCACAGAAACGCGTTTGACGGACTGCTAGGACGTTTTGCCCGAGTCCTTATCCCGAAGCGTTCGGACCAGGCAGTAAGCGAACAGGCCCAGGATCAGGAGCCAACTGGCGCCCAGGAATATCCAGCCGCCGAGGGTCATGCGGGCACCTCCGGGGCGCGTCGGCGCCGCCAGACGATCCAGACCAGGCATAGCAGTTCCGCCAGGAGCGAGAGGAGCATGATTCTCGCCCCCAGCACGTAGCGCGCGTTCTCCGGCGCGACATTCTCCATCATCGCCGTCGGAATGCCTTCCTGCCACAGCCACCAGCCCAGGATGGCCAGCAGGACCAGCGGCGTCACGTACTTGATGATCCAGCGGTAGAACCGCGGGATCGTGATGTCCGACCCCACGTGCAATTCCGTCCACGCCTTTTCCATGCCGAAGACCCATCCGAAGAGGATCGTCTCGATCGTGGCGAAGAGCACCAGGCAGAACGTGCCGCCCCAGAAGTCCAGTTCGCCCAGGACGCCGTTGCCGATGAAAAGGATCGCCGCATGGCACAGGACGAACGAGTTGACGGCAAAGATGAGCGTCGCCTCTTTCTTCGAGAGACCGAACTCGTCCTCCAGGAATGCGACGGCCGGCTGGGCCAGCGAAATCGACGACGTGATGCCCGCAATGAACAGCAGGATGAACCACGCGAAACCGAAGAGGCCCCCGTACGGGAACTGCTGAAGCACCAGCGGCATCGTCACGAAGCCGAGGTCAAAGGTGCCGCCCTTGGCGAACTCGGCGGTCCCTGCGGGCCCGAAGAAGGCGAACGCCGCCGGAATGACGATGCTTCCGCCGAGGATGACCTCGGCCACTTCGTTCGTTGCGGCGGCCGTGAGGCCCGACAGCGCCACGTCGTCCTTCGGCGTCAGGTAACTGGCGTACGTCAGGATCACGCCGATGCCCACGCTCAGCGTAAAGAATATCTGCCCCGCCGCCGCAAGCCAGACTTTGGCGCTGCCCAGGGCCGACCAGTCGGGATTCCAGAGAAACCCAAGGCCGTTGACGACGTTCCAGTCGGGCTGGGCCGCATCGGGCGTGCCGACCGCAAACACGCGCACCATCAGGACCGCGCCCAGGACGAACAGGATCGGCAGGCCGTACTTGCACACCGCCTCGATGCCGCGCTGGACGCCCAGGTACACGATCAGCGTGTTGGCGGCAAAGGTGACGAGGAAAAACAGGTACGCCGGCGTGAGGCTCGAGAAGTACTCGTTTTTGACCGTGCCCTGGTAGCCCTTGAGGAAGGCGGCCATCGAGGCCTTGTCGTGGCAGCCGTCATAGGCCCCCGTCAGGGCGAACCAACTGTAGCCGAGGAGCCACGACTCGATGTACACGTAATAGATGTAAATGACAACCGGCCCGAAGATGCCGATGACCCCGAAGTACTTGATGAACCGGTTCTTGTTCCAGAGGGTGTGGAACATGCCCGGGGCGGTGGAGTGGCCGAAGCCGCCGCCGAAGCGGCCGATGGTCCACTCGATCCACATGAGCGGCAGGCCCAGCAGCAGGAGCGCGACGAAGTAGGGGATGAGGAACGCCCCGCCGCCGTTCTGCGCCGCCTGGCCGGGGAACCGCAGAAAGTTCCCCAGGCCGATGGCGCTGCCGGCCACGGCCATGATGATCCCCAGTTTGCTGCCCCATCGCTCGCGCGCCACGCCCTTCTCCTGCGAGTCCGGGTTGCCGGGAACAGCATACAAACCGGGCGGCGGCAGTCAACTATTGCGCGGCAGCCTTGCGCGGCCTTGTCGGCCGGCGGCCAAGCCGCTATACTTCGCGCCCCATGCAGGGTGGGTGCTCCGCACCCACGCGGTCACAACGTGTCAGAAGGTGGTGGGTGCACAACACCCGTATGTGTTTAGCGTGTCGCGCCGGCCCGTATCTTACGCGGCGTAGCGCGGGGCCTTGTGCCCCGCGTTTACGAACACGCGGGGGATAAACCCCCGCGCTACACGGCGCGGCCACGCTAAACACATACCAGCACCCACCCTACTTTAAGGCAGGAGAAGCGATGAACCGTCGGGCAGTCATCTTCGACATGGACGGCGTTCTCATCGACAGTTACCACGCCCATCTGGAGGCGTGGCAGAAGTTGGGCGAGAAACTCGGCCGGCCTGTCACCGAAGAGGTCTTCGTGCCGACCTTCGGTCGCGTTAACCGCGAAATCTTCCACCACCTCTGGGGCGATGCGTTCACCGACGCCGAGATCGACCGCTGGGGCGACTGGAAAGAGCAGGCCTATCGCGAGATCATCCTGAAGCGTTTTCCCGCGATGCAGGGCGCCGCCGATCTGCTGGACTCGCTGAAGGGGACCGGGTTCGCCCTGGCGCTCGGCTCCAGCGGTCCCCCCGAGAACGTGGCGGCGGCCCTGGCGGGCCTGCGGCGGGAGACCATCTTCGACGCCATCGTCACCGGCCGCGAGGTGAAGGAAGGCAAGCCGCACCCGGAAGTGTTCCTGAAGGCGGCGGAGAAACTACGTCTTTCGCCGCGCTGCTGCGCCGTCATCGAGGATTCTCTGGCGGGCCTGGAGGCGGCTGCGCGGGCGGGGATGACGCCCATCGGCCTGACGGGCACGTTTACGCGCGAGCGCCTGGCCGAGAAGGCGGCGCTGGTGGTCGAGTCGCTGCGGGAACTGACGCCCGAGCGCATTGCCGAGATGATTGACAGCAAAGTCTGCTGAAAATGGTGGGTGCAGAGCACCCACCCTACATGAACTCGGATAGTAGCGCGGGGGTTTATCCCCCGCGCACAACGAGTATCGCGGACCGTTCTCCGCGGGGCACAAGGCCCCGCGCTACGGTGCGTGTCCAACGGGTCGCCTTCTCCCCTCTCCCTCGCTGGGGAGAGGGGAGAACGTCTACCGCCGGCCGGGCTTCGGCGGCGGCTTCTTTTCGAGGCGGAACTTCAGGTCCTGGACGAAGTAGGTCTTAACCTCGCGGCGGAGGGTTTCCAGGAGTTCTTCTTTGCGGAAGTTGCGGAGTTCCGACAAGAGGGCGCTTGAGTCGACGACGATTGTGAGCACACCGGCGCTGGGGCCGCGGTTGGCCAGGCGCTCGATGCTCGTGTGGGCGGCCTCGGGGCCGAGCAGGCGCTGCCAGACGTCCCAGATCTTGTCGCGGTCCGAGACGCGCGTAAACCCGCTCCGCTTGGCCCAGCGGCGGACGACCTCGCCGACGGGCTCGGCGCGGTCCCGCCCGTAGTCCGAGGCTTCGGGGGGCAAGGCGGGCTTGCGCGGGCGATTTTCCGAGGATTGGGAGATCATTCGTCAAGTCCCAAAAAAAGTATTAATCGCAGAGAACGCGGAGAGCGCAGAGAAGACTTTTCTTCTTAAAAACCAAAGATTCTTCCTCAGCGTTCTCTGCGTTCAAAAAACCGTTACGTCCGGCTGCGGCCCTTGGCTCGCACATCTTCTAGGAGAGCCGAGAGTTCCTTGACGATTTCCGGGTGCTCGGCGGCCACGTTCCTGGTTTCGCCGAGGTCCTCGGCCAGGTTATAGAGTTGCGGGCCGGGCGCTGCGCCTTTGCCGTCACCCTTGGCTTTCGCCTTGGCGTACCTGCCGCCGGGGTTGGCGGGGATGAGTTTCCACGGCCCTTTTCGGATGGCCAGGTTGTTGGTGCCGTTGGTCTGCGTCACGAGGTGGTCGCGCACGGGCTTATCGCGTTTCTCGCCCAGAATGGCCGGCAGGGCGTTGAAACTGTCCGGCCCGGCGTCGGCGGGCAGCAGTTGGCCGGCGACGGCCGCAAACGTGGCCAGCATGTCCACCAGCGAGATAAGTTCGTCGGAAGTCGATCCGGGCTTGATGCGCCCCGGCCACCGCGCGAGAAAAGGCTCGCGCGTGCCGCCTTCCCACAAACTGCCCTTGTAGCCGCGAAGGGGGCCGTTACAGAGGTGGCCGTTGGCATCCGCGATGGCACCGTCGGCATAGCCGTCGTCCATCACGCCGCCGTTGTCGCTCGAGACGATAACGAGGGTGTTCTCCGCAAGTTTCAGGCGGTCGAGCGCCTCCAGGACCTTGCCCACGGCGTTGTCGAACTGCTGGATGACGTCGCCGCGCGTGCCGCAGCCGCTCTTGCCGCTGCGCTCTGGGCTGGGGACGCGCGGCACGTGGATGTCGTGCGTGGCGAAGTAGAGGAAGAACGGTGCGCCTTTACTGCGCTCGATGAACCCGACGGCCTTTGAGGCGAGCGTGTCGGCCATCGTCTCGTCGTTCCAGCGGGCGGCCTTGCCGCCGCTCATCCAGCCGATGCGGCTGATGCCGTTGATGATGGTGGCATCGTGGCCGTGGCTGGGCTTCATCTTAAGGAGTTCGGGGTTCTCCTTGCCGGTCGGATCGTCGCCGACCTTATTCTTATAACTAGTTCTAATTGGGTCGCCGGGGTCGAGGCCGACCACGCGCCGGTTCTCGATGAAGACGCACGGCACGCGGTCGCCCGTGGCGGGGAAGATGAAGGCGTAGTCGAAGCCGACGTCCAGCGGGCCGGGGCGGATCTCTTTATTGTAGTCGAGGTCGCCCTTCCCCAGGCCCATGTGCCACTTGCCGACGACGGCCGTCGCGTAGCCGAACTCCTTGAGGAGCGACGGCGTCGTCGGCATGGCGGGGTCGAAAGCCAGGGGCGCCTCGCCGCTTAGGATGCTGGAGCCGGCGGGGCTGCGCCACGCGTACTGGCCCGTGATGAATGCGTAGCGCGTGGGGGTGCAGACGGCGGCGGGGGCGTGGGCATCGGTGAAACGGACCCCCTCGCGGGCCAGGCGGTCGACGTTGGGGGTCTTTACTTTCGTGGCGCCGTAGGGGCCGAGGTCTCCGTAGCCGACGTCGTCGGCAAGGATGAAGACGATGTTGGGCTTGCATGGCGCTGGCTCGCCGGCCGCCGACCGCATCCACCGCGGTGCAAGCATCGCTGCCGCACCCAGCCCGAGCGCCTTGCAGAAACCCCGGCGATTCATGACCCGCCTTCTTTTCCGCTTCCCGGCACTAAACGATGCTCACGGGCATAACAACATGGGTGAACGTGCGGCCCTCGGTGATGACGCCCGGCTTGGACGGGCCCTTGAAGGCGAACGTGAACTGTTCGTCGTCGATCACCTTGACGGCATCCATCAGGTATTGCGGGTTGAAGCCTATTTCGAGCGTTTCGCCGGCATAATCGGCGGGCATGCGGATTTCAGCCTCGCCCATTTCGGGCGTGCGGCTGGTGACCACGAGTTCCCCGTCGGCGAACTTCAGGGTCACGCCGCGCGATTCCTCGTTCGTCAGCAGGGCGGCCTTCCGGACGGCCGCCAGGAACGCCGCCGCGCCTAGGACGGCCTTCTTCTCGCAATCCTTTGGAATCACATCTTCATACTTAGGGAAGTGCCCGTCGACGAGGCGCGAGTAGACGATGCGTCTGCTGCCGTCGGACAGGGCGGATTCCAGGAGGATGTCTTTTTCGCTCACGACGACGCGGACCGGCCCCTTGGCCTCGCCCATGTCGGTCAGACACCGCTCAATCAGGAGCATCGCCTTGCTCGGGACGATCGCGCTTTTCATGGCCGCCGGGCCGTCCTTGCACTTGCCCTTGACGAGACTCAGACGCCGGCCGTCGGTGGCCACAAGGATCAGGTTGGAACCCTCAACTTCCCACAGGACGCCGTTAAGGGCATATCGCGTGTTCTCCTTGGCGGTGGCGAAGAGCGTGCGTTTGATCATACTCACGAGGTCGTCGGCCTCGATCGTAAACGCCCCCGCGGCCGGAAACTCGGGCACCTGCGGAAAGTCGGCCGGATTGTCGCCGAGGACCTTGAACCTCGCCCCGGGGGCGACGATCTCGGTTTCCTGATCGGTGGAGGTGATCGTTACGGTATCGGCCTCCAGTTCCCGCAGGATGCCGTTAAGCCGTTCGGCCGGCACGAGGCCGTCGCCGGGTTGTTGGACTTCCATCTTGTCCAACTCTATCCGGATGCCGACCTCCAGGTCTGTGGCCAGCAAGGTCATCCGCTCCTTGCCGGCCTCCATTTTGATGCAACCCAAAGCGGGCTTCGGACTCTTGGACGCCACAACCCCGGACGCCACCTGAACAGCACGGGTCAAGGTTGCTCGGTCGCAAACCGTTTTCATGGACGACCTCCTGGTTCTGTTTGACTGTTATTAGTTTAAGAGTAAGTAAGAAGTAATAGTAACCGTCATAAGCCGTGTGAAAAACGAACCATCCGCCACAGTCACACATAAAGTCTTGCTGCTACTGGTGTTACGACGCCGATTTTGGCCGGCGGGTGTGGAAAGAATGTGAAATACCCGGTGGCGCCCGCTGCCCAAGTCGGTTACCTTAATTCGGTCCTCCGACAGCCTGTTGCGTGTTTCCATGATCGTCACACGTGCGCCACCGGTTTTCCACACTATTTCAGCGGGCCGGTTGGGCTGTGCCCTGAAGCGGCGTTATGGGTGCTGAATGTCGCGTTCGATGGCGTCTACGATGCCGCGGAACACCGGGTCGTGGCCGACCATCTGGCGGATCTTGCGCTCGGAGTGGAGGACCGTAGTGTGATCCCTTCCGCCGAAGAACGCCCCGATCTCCTCCAGGCTGCGGTTGGTCAGTTCCCGGGCCAGGTACATGCATATCTGGCGCGGCAACGCCACCGACTGGCTCCGGCGCTTGCTCTGGAGGTCCGACAGGCGGGTGTTGTAGCGCTTGAGCACGGCGTCGGAGATCTCCTGGATAGAGATGGTGCGGCTTGGGGCGGTGGCCAGGTCCCGCAGGGCCTCCTTCGCCAGGTCCAATCCGATTGGGCGGTTGCACAGCGATGCGTATCCCATGACGCGGACGACCGCGCCTTCCAGTTCGCGGTTGTTCGTGTCGACCACCGTCGCGATGTACTGGATGACGTCTTCCGGCAGGTCCATGCCGCGCAACTTCGACTTCTTCTGCACGATGGCCACGCGGGTCTCGAAACTGGGCCGGTCGATCCGGACCACCAGACCCCACTTGAACCGCGAGACCAGCCGCTCCTCCAGCCGCGGGATCTCGTGCGGCGGAGAATCGCTCGACAGCACAACCTGCTTCTGCGCCTGGTAGAGCGTGTTGAACGTGTGGAAGAACTCTTCCTGCGTCCGCTCTTTGTCGGCCAGAAAGTGGATGTCGTCGATCACCAGGATGTCCAGGTACCGGAACCGGTACCGGAACTCCTCGATCTGGCCGCTCTCGATGGCGGCGATGAACTGGTTGACGAAGTCCTCGCACGAGACGTACATCATCGAAACGTCGGGCCGGTGCGCACGGACCTTGTGGCAGATGGCCTGCATCAGGTGGCTCTTGCCGAGGCCCACGCCGGAGTGGATGAACAGGGGGTTATACGCCCGGCCGGGCAGGTCGCTGATGGCCATGGCCGCGGCGTGGGCCATGCGGTTGCAGGGCCCCGTCACGAAATTCTCGAACGAGTACTGCGGGTTCAGTCGCAGGCGGTCGGGGTTGACGAACCGGGCCGGCCAGGAGGCCGAGGCAGGCTCGGCCTTGCGGGGCTCGGCCGCAGGCTTCGGGTCGGCGGGCGAGGCGGGCGACGAGGCGACCTGGCCGGCCCGGCTGATGAATTCCAGTTCGACGTGCCGGCCGATCGTACGCTCCAGCGCCCGCGCCAGGGCCGACCGCAGGGCCATGCCGAGTTCGTCCGGCCGCGCGGCTTCCGGCAACCGCACCTGGAGGCGGGACGGCCCGGGCCGCGCGCTTCCGGCGGGGGACTTCTCCACAAGGTCGGCGTGCCACAGCCAGGGCGGCAGAGCCAGCCCCGCCCCGGCGTCCTGGACCTGCGCCAGCGCCGCCTGCCACAGGTTCGCTCCCTGGGACGCCATCGGCGCGCCCTCCTCTGCTATCACGGATGTCCATATAACCGAGAGAATGAGGAAACGCGAGCCGCCCCGGAGGCACCGCGCGTCCCGGGCCGACCCCGTCTCCTGCCATGGCCGACGAAAGAGCCGTCCATGCCCCGGCGAGCGTACCAAAAGGTCCGGCGTCCGTCAACGTAAAGATGCCCGTCCCGGTAACCCCTCAATTCTTGGCGCTCCTTCCCCTGCCGGGTGGCATGCCCACGCCGCCGTTTGCGTGGGCATGCTCCCTGGCCGCGGCGACAGCATGCCCAGCGAACAGCGCGCCGGGCATGCCACCCTGCTTACGTACTGCTCGACGCAACTGTAACTGACGCCTTACGTGGGCGGCGGGGATTCCCTGGATTTTTCGGGCCAAAAGGCCGACAACACTATTGGCGCTTTTTTTGCGCGCAACGCCAATAGTGTCAGCGGGGATCCACGCGGGCGCCCTAAGCCCGGCGCAGGACCCGAGAGGGTCTTTCAATGATGCCGCCGACAAGAGGCTTCTCCCTAGTCGAATTACTCATCGTCGTGGTCATTCTGGCCATCATTGCCGCCATCGTCCTGCCTCAGTATGGCGGCGTAACGGCCCAGGCCAACCAGTCCGCCATCAAGGAGAACCTCGCAAAGATCCGCGCCCAGATCCAGATCTTTCGCAACCAGCACACGGGCTATCCCTCGGCGGCCGATTTTGCCGGCGAGATGACTTTGTACACGGATGCCGGCGGCAACGTATCAAACACTAGGGATGCGACGTTCATATACGGGCCATACCTGGAGAGAGTACCCGCCAACTCCGCGACAAACTCGGCGGCCATTCGGGCTGTGACCGCGGCTGCGGAAGCGTTCGCCCCCGCGGCCGCCAACGGCGGGTGGTGGTACAACGAGGCCACGGGCGACTTCCGTGCGGACCTGATGAACACCATCGTCGACGACAACGGGACGCCGTACAACCAGTTCTAGCCGGCGTCCTGCCGCAGGCCGGCCGGCGGGCAGCATTGCCTCGCAACCCCCCTTTTTCGGGCTCATTTGGCAGTAGTTGCCGACCCCCACCCCTTGCCCCTGCGGAAATACTGCTAACATTGCCCGAAACAGCGTTTTTGGTCTAAGTCCTTGTCAATGCGCGACTTGTGGTTAGGAGGGCGGGTTGTCCACAGGATATCCACAGAGCCTTCGGAGGCCTAAGTCGTTTTTTGTAAAGCGTTTACGCGCATGAGACCCGCCGCGCCGATATGAATCCGCTCCAGTGTGACAGCGCTACTCCCGTGTGGTGCGCGGCGGGTCAGGAGACCCACCGCGCAAATGCCCAAGTTGCGCTGTACTACTAGGCGGAATCCAGACCGACCTCGCGCAGGCGGCGATACAGCGTGCACCGGGCCAGAAGCTCGTCGTGCGTGCCGGCGTCGACGATCCGGCCGGCGTCCATGATGACGATGCGGTCGGCAATGTTCAGGGTCGAGAGCCGGTGGGCGATAAGGATGACCGTTCGGCCCTTGGCGAAGCCGGCCAGCGTGTCCTGGACCATGGCCTGCGTCTCTTCGTCCAGGGCGCTGGTGGCCTCGTCGAGAATGAGGATGGCGGGGTCGCGGATGATCGCGCGCGCCAGGGCCAACCGTTGCCGCTCGCCGCCGGAAAGCGTGGCCCCGTGCTCGCCGATGACGGTGTCGTAGCCGTCGGGGAGGTTCCGGATGAACACGTCGGCGTGTGCCGCGCGGGCCGCCGCTTCAACCTGCTCGCGCGTCGGGTCGGGCCCGGTCGTCTGGCGTGCCCCCAGCGCGATGTTGGTGGCGACGCTCTCGGCAAAGGGCAGTGTCTCTTGCGGGACGATGGCGATCTGGTCGCGCAGGCTCCGCAGGGTCACGTCCTGGATATTGATGCCGTCGATGAAGATTGCGCCATGGGAGGGCGTAAAGAACCGCGGAATCAAACTCACGAGGGTGGTCTTGCCACAGCCCGTCCGCCCGATGACGGCGACGACCTCGCCGTGTCGGACCGAGAGGTTGACGTTCTTCAGGACCGGCTCGCCGGTCGGATAGGCGAACGAGACGTCCTTGAACTCGATCCCCTGCCTCAGTCGCGGCAGAAGCATGCCGCGCGTGCCGTACCGGGGCTCCACGTCGCCGGCCAGGATGAAGAAGATGCGATCGGCGCCGGCGGCGGCCTGCGAGATGCGGTTGGAGACGTTGGAAAGTTTGCGGGCCGGGTCGAGCGCGCCGGCCAGCAGGGCGAAGAAGAGCATCAGGTCCGACAGGTTGCCCTGCGACATGCCGATGTCGATGAGGCGTTTGCCGCCCACGACGACCGCTCCGGCCACGGCGATCGTAAAGAGCGTCTCGACGGCGGGCTCGGTGATGGCGTCGATGCGGATCGTCCGCAGCAGTTGCCGGAACAACCGCCGGCTCGCCTGGAAGAACTTGCGGCGCTCGTGGGCCTCCAGGCGGTAGCCCTTGACGATGCGGATGCCGAAGAGGCTCTCTTCCAGGATGCCGACCAGTTGGGCCCAACTTTCAAGGGCCTTGCGGCTGGAGCGGCGCATCTGCTTGGCCAGTTGCCGCACCAGGAACGTGATCAGCGGCACCATGCCCAGGATGATGACGGGCAGCCACGGGTCGATCGACACGCCCACGACGACGGCCAGCACCACGCAGACCAGCGCGCGGATCGGCTCGCTGAAGACCTTGCCGAGGAGGGTCTTCATACCCTCCTGCACCAGGAAGCAGTCCTGCTGGAACCGGCTCATGATATCGGTCGGGCCGATGCGGGCGAAAAGCGATAGCGGCGAGCGGAGCACGTGATCGTAGATGCGAAGGCGCAGGGTCAGCATCGCCCGGTTGGTCGCGTGGCCCACGATGTACTCGTTGGCGTACCGCAAGCCCCCGCGAAGGACCGTCATCGTGGCCACGCCCGTCATGATCCAGAGGAGGCACCAGTACCGGTTGGTCGGCAACCCGTCGGCGAGGGCCCTGAGGATCGGCGCGTAGATTTTGCCGGAGTCCTCGGCCTGCTGCGCCAGAAGCGCCATACCCTCCTCGCTCGTGAACACGCGGACGTTGTTGGCGGCTTCCCACTTCGGGTTCACCACGAGGACGGTGTCGCGGACCGCGAAGGTCTCGACGGACTCCGAGCGCTCGGTCTTCCAGTGATGCGTGGCCTCCAGGACCCACTCCTTATGCTCCGGGTCGCGGGGAATGGGACGCGACTGAAAATGGACGCCCTTGGCGGGCTCCTGGAAGAGAAGGCCGAAAAGGGGGCCAACGGCGCTGATGGAGCCGACGTACAGGACCGTGGCCACGGCGGCGCACCCCCAGCCCGTGGCGATCCGCCAGCGGTACTGCCAACAGTACCTGAGGGCTTTCCAGAACGACCGCATGCGTTACCTCGAGGCGCGGGTCCTGTTTAACCATCGCCGCACACGGCGACGGATGCCAACCGATCGTGGCCGTGTGCGGCCGCGGCGCGGCGCGGCCGGCCGACGTCTATAAAGATATGCCCGCCTTCGGGGCGGGCAAGGAAGTTTTTGGGAAACCTGGGCGGCCGTTCAGGCGCCGGCCTCGGCCGCCGGGGCGGCGTCGCCCCCTTGGGGGGCGACTTCGCTCTGTTCGCGGCGCTCTTCCGCCAGGCGCGTGGCCTTGCCGACACGCTCGCGAAGGTACATCAGTTTAGCGCGCCGGGTCCGGCCCGACCGCACCACGTGGATGAACGACACCGACGGCGCGTTCAGCGGCCAGCAACGCTCGACGCCCTCACCGGCGACGAGCCGCCGGACCGTGAACGTCTCGGTCCCGGAGCGACCCCGACGGCCGATCACCACGCCGCCGAACACCTGGATCCGCTCTTTGTCGCCTTCCATGATGCGCACGCCGACGTCGACAGTGTCGCCGATGTGAAACTCAGGCCGGTCCTTCACCAGATAGGCGGCCTCGATTCGCTGAATGGCTGCTTGCTTCATGACCCTGCCCTTCCGTGCTTTTCAAGCCTGGTATCTTAAACTTGCGATCTCGAATCCGGAATTTCGGATTCGACGCCAACAGACACAACACGCGCCCGGCAAGCCGGGCGGCTAAATATTGCGCCCACCGCGGCGACTCGCCGTGGCAGGCCAGGCAACCTTCGGCGCCCCACACGCACGGGGCCGACGCACTACGTTTCGTCGAGCGCCTCGCCGACCAGGTCGGCCCGGCGCCGGCGCGTCCGTTCCAGTGCCTGCGCGGCCCGCCACCGGGCGATCTCGGCATGGTTGCCCGATAGAAGCACCTCTGGCACCGCCATGCCGCGAAACTCGCGCGGCCGCGTGTACTGCGGGTACTCCAGCAGGGCGTCCGAGAAACTTTCCTCGTGCGTCCCGTCTTCGGCGCCCAGCACGCCGGGGAGAAGCCGCACCACGGCGTCGATCACGACCAGGGCGGGCAACTCGCCGCCCGTCAGCACGTAGTCGCCGACCGACAGTTCCAGGTCGGCCAGCCGCCGGATCCGCTCGTCAAACCCCTCGTAATGCCCGCACACCAGGAGCAGCCGCTCGCGGGCCGCCAGGTCGCGGACCCGCGATTGTGCGAGTCGCTCGCCCTGCGGCGTCAGCAGAATCACCAGCGCCCGACGCGGGTCGAGCCCCTGCACGTGCTCGACGGCCCGGAAGACCGGCTCGCACATCAGGACCATGCCCGGGCCGCCGCCGAACGGCTTATCGTCCACCGTGCCGCGCGCGTCCTGGGCGAAGTCCCTGAGGTTCGTCAAGACGACTTCGGCCCGGCCTTCGCGAAGCGCCCGGCCGATGATGCTCGAGTCCAGCACGCTGCCGAAGGCTTCCGGAAAAAGCGTAATCACGTCAATCCGCAGCGCCATGTTGCAACCTGCTTGCCCTGCCGTTGTTTAGCCGTCGCCGCGCTGTTGTTTGGTCGTTGGCTTGCCGTCGTTTAGCCGTCGCCGCATACGGCGACGGTCGTTAAATAATCGCGGCCGTATGCGGCCGCGGCTAAACAAGGCCGGCAGGGCCTACGCCTTCAGCTTGTCCTCGCCCTTGGCGGCTGCGGCTTCTTCGGCCTTCTTTTTCTTGGCCAGGCGTTCGGCGGCCGACGGCGGCGGGCGCAATTTGCCCCACGGCCGCGGCGGAATCTCGTTGCCCTTTGTGTCGAGGCCAAGGTGCGCCAGCAACTGCATCACCGTATCCGACGGCTGCGCGCCGCGCTTCAGCCAGTCCACGACGCGGTCGCGATGGATCTTCACCTTGTCCTGGTCGGCTACCAGCGGGTCGTAATGGCCGAGTTCCTCGATGACGCGCCCATCGCGCGCAAACCGCTTATCCGTCGCGCAGATGCGCCAGAAAGCCCGATTGGTCCGACCCAAACGCTTCAAACGGATCCGTACCACTCTGTCGCTCCTTCTCCGCCACAGGGGGCCCGACTTGCGCAGTCGCCCGCCTGTCGAACCGCACATCCTACCCCCCGGATGGCCGCGTGGCAATCAAAAAAAGCGGGTCCGTTGTAACCCCTCCGTTTTGGGCGTTCCAGATTACGCAATGTGGCACGGCTGGCTTGTCCAGCCGTGGGAAACGTCGCCGGTCTTCCGCCACGGCTGGACAAGCCAGCCGTGCCACATTCCACAATCCAGGGCGCCCGAAACCGAGGGGTTACGGGTCGTTTTCAGCCGCGTAGTGCGTAGGGGGGCACGCAACTGAGACTGGAACCGTGTACGGCGGCGTCAGGCCTGCGGGGGCGGGCCCTTCTCCGGCCGCACGACAAGATACCCCTGCTGGATGAGCCAGTGATGGAACTCGTAGGTCGTGTGGATGCAGTCGCTCTTGCAGACGGCGCGGACCTCTTCGCCCTCCGCCGAGGCCTCCCCCGCGCTGTCCAGCAAGCGCTGGATGGGGCACTGGATGGCCTTGCAGAACTCGCGCCGCTGGTAGTCGATGTACCCCGGGATCGCCATGTGCATCCTCCAACTTCGGCCACCCTGACGGGCGGCAATTGACAGGCCAGGGAATAGTAGGGTCTCTCGGACTCGCGGTCCACAAAAAATGGTTGCCCGTGCCGAGGGCGTAAGGGGTCAGTTACGTGCGCCCCTCCAGATTGCACGGTGTGGCACGGCTGGCTTGTCCAGCCGTGGCGGAAGGCCCGCGAGGCTTCCCACGGCTGGACAAGCCAGCCGTGCCACACCTGATAGGGAATGCGCACGTAACTGAGGCCGTACCCGAGGGCCGGTATTTTTTCTCGCCGCTCGGGCCGTAGCGCGGTATTCTGTGAGGCCGGTTGACGACGGCAATCCATCCACAAAGGACCCATAAAGGAGACGGCAATGGTTTCGAGGCGAGATTTTCTGAAGATCGGGGCTGCGGGTGCGGCGGCGCTGGCGGCGGGCGTGGGGGTCGGCAAGATACTCCAGGCGGCTGAAACCGGCAAGCCCAAGGTCGCCGTCCAACTCTATTCGGTCCGCGACCGGTGCGGCAACGACCTGGCCGGCACGATCGCGGCCATCGGCAAAATGGGCTACAAGGGCGTCGAGTTTGCCGGCTACTACGGCAAGAACGCCGCTGACCTTCGCAAGATGCTGGACGACAACGGCCTGGTCTGCTGCGGCACGCACACGGGCCTCGAAACCCTGACGGGCGACAACCTGGCCAAGGCCATGGACTTCAACAAGACCCTCGGCAACCCCTTCCTCATCGTTCCGGGCATGAGCGCCAAGACCAAGCAGGATTGGCTGGACAAGGCGAAGCAGTTCAACGAGATCTCCGACAAGGTCCGCCCGGCGGGCTTCTGGGTCGGCTACCACAATCACTCGGCCGAATTCCAGCCGCTCAAGAGCGGCGAGAAGCCCTGGGACCTCTTCTTCGGCAACACCAAGAATGACGTCGTCATGCAGTTCGACACGGGCAACGCCGTCGGCGGCGGCGGCAAGGCCGTCGATTACCTCAAGCAGTACCCCGGCCGGGCGCTGACGATCCACTGCAAGCCCTCGTCGAAGTCCAACCCCAAGGCCGTCATCGGCGAAGACGAACTGCCCTGGAAGGAAATCTTCGAGATCTGCGAGACCACCGGCAACACCCAGTGGTACATCGTGGAGTACGAGGTCGGGGGCGTCCCGTCGCTGGAAGCCGTCGAGAAGTGCCTGGCGGGGATGAAGAAACTCGGCCGGGCGTAGGCACACCTGGTCGATACCTTAACGCAGATTTGCGCGGCGGGGCTCCGTACCCGCCGCGCAAGCAGGTACGCCATGCAAGTCGCCGCCATCCAACCCGACATCGCCTGGGAGAACAAGCCCGCCAACTTCGAGCGGGTCCGGCGGCTCGTTGCGGCGGTGCGGCCGGAGGCCGGGGGCCTGGTGGTGCTGCCCGAGATGTTCGCCACGGGCTTCAGCATGGATGCTGGCCGCATCCACGACGGGCCGCAGCGCGAGACGGAAGTCTTCCTGGCCGAAATGGCCCGCGAGCGCGGCGTGCACGTGATCGGCGGCGTGGTGACCCTCAACCCCGACGGCCGCGGGCGGAACGAGGCGGTCGTCTTCGGCCCCGACGGCCGCGAGGTCGCACGCTACGCCAAGATGCACCCGTTCTCGTTCGGCGGCGAGCCAGAGCATTACGCCGCCGGCGACCGCGTTGTCACCTGCCGCATCGGCGAATTCACCGCGGCCGTCACCGTCTGCTACGATCTGCGATTTCCGGAACTCTATCGCGCGGCGGTGCTGGCGGGGGCGGACCTGCTTATCGTGATCGCCAACTGGCCCGCCCCGCGGGCGGCCCACTGGTCGGCCCTGCTGGCGGCTCGGGCGATCGAGAACCAGGCTTACATGGTCGGCGTCAACCGTTGCGGCAACGACCCCAAGCACGCCTTCTTGGGCCACAGCCAGGTCATCGGGCCGCGCGGCACGGTGATCGCCGACGCCGGAGAGCGCGAGGGCAGCATCACGGCGGCGCTCGACCGGGAAGACCTGAAGGCGTACCGGCGGGAGTTTCCGGCGCTGGCCGACATCCGCAAGGACCTTGTCGGCGGGCGGTGATTATGCCGTTGACCCTCTCCCCTTGGGGGAGAGGGTGGCCGAAGGCCGGGTGAGGGGTGCCCCTGGCCGGCAACTCTCCCCCCCCTCTCCCTCGCTGGGGAGAGGGGAGAGATGGGCCACGTCGCCGCGCGTCCGGCACATTCCGCCGCCCCGTTGGGGGCGGTCAGTTTCCGGCCTTGCTTGTTCGCTTGCAACCCCCGGGTTCTCCACTACAATAAAAAGTTCTAACGCAGAGAACGCCGAGAACGCAGAGAAAAACTTCTTTGGGTTTTTTAGGAAAAAAAGGGTCTTGGTTTCTCTCCGCGCTCTCTGCGTTCTCTGCGTTGAAACCCTTCTTTGTAAGGGTTGGGGTGTGTGCGTAGCACATGGGTGCAGAGCACCCACCCTACATGACTTGCCACAATCTGCGGCCACACCCGGCGGAAAAAGCAGGCCAATCTAAGGTTGGATTCCCCGGCAAAAAGACTATAATATCCGACGACGAAAACGCACCCAACCCGGCCGGGGGATGACCCCGGTTTTCACCGAAAAATCAGGCCGGGCCGGAGCCCGGCTTATGCGGTCGAACGAGAGAGGAAGCGGCTTCGCTTATGAGCAAGAAGGAACCCTCCCAGCAGGACGAATCCCGGACGCAACCCGAAAACGGGTCCGAAGACTATCGCGCGGACGCCATCAAGGTCATGAAGGGCCTGGAGGCCGTCCGCAAGCGGCCCGACATGTACATCGGCGACCGGCACCAGCGGGGCCTCCACCACCTCGTCAGCGAGGTCGTCGACAACTCCATCGACGAGGCCATGGCCGGCTATTGCACCGACATCATCGTCACGGTTCACGCCGACGGCTCCTGCTCCATCGCCGACAACGGGCGCGGCATACCGGTTGACATGCACAAGGAGGAGAAGAAACCCGGCGTAGAGGTCGCCCTGTCGATGCTCCACGCCGGCGGCAAGTTCGACCATTCCACCTATAAGGTGAGCGGGGGCCTCCACGGCGTCGGCGTCTCGTGCGTCACGGCCCTGGCCGAGCGGCTCGAGGTCGAGGTCCGGCGCGACGGCGGCATCTACCGCATGGCCTTCGCGCGCGGCAAGAAGACCAAGGACCTCGAGAAGGTCGGCACGGCCAAGAAGTCCGGCACCACGATCACCTTCAAGCCCGACCGCGAGATCTTCGTCGACACGACCTTCAAGTTCGAGGTCCTGGAGTCGCGGCTGAGGGAACTGGCCTACCTGAACCAGGGCCTGCACCTGAAACTCATCGATGAGCGCGACGGGCGCGAGGCCGACTTCAGGTTCAAGGACGGCATCAAGGCATTCGTCAAGCACCTGAACGAGGGCAAGGAGACCACCCACAACGACATCATCTACTACCGCAACGACGATGCCGCCACGAACATCTCCGTCGAGGTGGCATTGCAGTATAACGATGGGTATAGCGAGAACATCCTCTGCTTCGCCAACAACATCAACACGATCGAGGGCGGGACGCACCTGTCGAGTTTCAAGGCCGCCGTCACCCGGACCCTCAACTTCTACGCCAAGAAGCAGTCGCTTCTTAAGAGCGAGTCCGTCCCCGCGGGCGACGACCTGCGCGAAGGCATGACCGCCGTCATCTCGGTCCGCGTGCCCGACCCGCAATTCGAGGGGCAGACCAAGACCAAACTTTCCAACAGCGAGGTCGGCACGGCGGTCGAGACCGTCACGAACAACATGCTGGGCCAGTACCTGGAGGAGAATCCCGGCACCGCCAAGAAGATCATCATGAAGGCCGTCCAGGCGATGACCGCCCGCGAAGCCGCACGAAAGGCCCGCGACCTGGTCCGCCGCAAGGGCGCGCTGGCCTCCGGCAGCCTGCCGGGCAAACTGGCCGACTGCTCGGAACGCGACCCGGCCCTGACGGAAGTGTTCCTTGTGGAGGGCGACTCGGCCGGCGGCTCGGCCAAGCAGGGCCGCGACCGGCGGACGCAGGCAATCCTGCCGCTGAGGGGCAAGATACTGAATGTCGAGAAGGCCCGCATCGACAAGATGCTGGCCCACGAAGAAATCGCCACGATCATCTCGGCCCTCGGCACGGGCATCGGCACCGACGACTTCAACATCGAGAACGCCCGGTACCACAAGGTCGTCATCATGACCGACGCCGACGTGGACGGCAGCCACATCCGCACCCTGCTCTTGACGTTCTTCTACCGCCAGATGCGCCAACTCGTGGAGAAGGGGTACGTGTACGTGGCCCAGCCGCCGCTCTATCGCGTTCGCCGCAAGGGCCGCGAGCACTATGTGCTGTCGGACCGCGAGATGAAACTGTCGCTCCTGAAGCAGGGCGTCGACGGGACGACCCTCCGCATCAACCCCCTCCCCGGCGGCCGCAAGAAGACGGCCGAGGAGATCGCCGGGGCGAAACTGGAGGAACTGGCGGTCCTTCTGACGGAAGCCGAGGAACTCGTCCGGGCGGTCGAGCGCGGCGGCATCACGTGGGCCGAACTCCTGGCGGCACGCAACAAGGACGGCGAGTTTCCCGGCTGGATGGCCCGCATCAACGGGGCCGCCCAGGCATTCCACTCCGAGGCCGAGTCCGCCGGGGCCATTGCGGCGTCGCTCCCCAAGCCCGACAAGAATGCCCCCAAGGCCGACGCCGAGAAGAAGGACGGCGAGGAAGCCGAGGAAGAGGTCCCGGAGGTCGAGTTGCCCGAGCCCGAGGAACTCTTCGGCGCCAAGGAACTCAATAAACTCGCCAAAAAACTGGAGACGCGCGGCATGGACCTGGCGGACTGGCACCTCGATGCCCGCCAGGAACCCGGCGAGGAAAAGGCCCACACCAAGTTCACCGTCATCTCCGACAGCGACGCCATCGACGTTGCCGGCGTCGCCCAGATCCTTCCCGCCATCCGCCGCCTCGGCCAGAAAGGCATGGAAATCCAGAGATTTAAAGGCCTTGGCGAAATGAATGCCGAACAATTGTGGATAACTACTATGGATCCTTCGCGGCGGACCATGAAGCGCGTGCTCATCGAGGATGCCGCCGAGGCCGAGCACATCTTCTCCGTGCTCATGGGCCCCGCCGTCGAGCCGCGCCGCGCGTTCATCGAGACGCATGCCCTGGAAGTGCGGAACCTGGACGTGTAACGGCAACGGCAAATTCTCAATGTTGAATGTTGAAGTCCAGGCTGACCGGCGGACGCGCGGGACTGCACTTGGTAATTGGTCATTGGACATTCAACATTGAACATTTTCCGCGGCCGTTTGAAAGGCGGGGCTTGCCGTGACCGATTTCCTGCTTGGCCTGAACTTGTTGCTCCTCCTCGGCGTCCTGGGGTTCCTCATCGTCCTGGCGAAGCGCCGCGGCCAGGGCGGCAATGCCGAGGCCGAGGCCCAACTCCGCTCCGAGGCCGCCGGCCTCCAAGCCCAGGCCGCCGAACTCCGCACCCAGATCGCCGCCCTCCAGTCGCAGGCCGCGGCCCTGCACGAGCAGGTCCAGGCCGAGCACGGGGCACGCACGGGCGCCGAGGCGCGCCTCCAGGCCGAACGCCAATCCTTCAAAGATAAACAAGCTCTGCTCGACAAGGCCGAGGAGAAACTCAAGGACGCCTTCACCGCCCTTTCCGCCAAAGCGCTCGAGAACACCAGCCAGCAGTTCCTCACCCAGGCGGAGGAGCGCCTCAAGCCCATCCGCGACCTGCTGGCCTCCTACGAAGGCCACCTCCGGGAGGTCGAGAAGGCCCGCACCGACGCCTACGGCGGCCTCAAGGCCCACCTCGACACCCTCGCCCAGGCCCACCAGATCCTCCAGAAAGAGGCCCACCAACTCTCCACGGCCCTCCGCTCGCCCACGGTGCGCGGCCGGTGGGGCGAGATGACCCTGCGGCGCGTCGTCGAGGTGGCCGGCATGTCGCCGCAGTGCGACTTCGAGGAGCAGGCCGGCGCCACCACCGACGAGGGCAGGCTCAGGCCCGACATGAAGATCAAGTTGCCCGGCGGCCGCATCATCGTCGTCGACTCAAAGGTCCCCCTGGCCGGGTACATGGACGCCCTGGAGGCCAAGGACGAGGCCGCACGCCAGGCCGCGCTCGGCCGCCACGCCCAGCAGGTCCGCAGCCGCGTCCAAGAACTCAGCAAGAAGGCCTACTGGGACCAGTTCGCCGGGGCCGCCGAGTTCGCCGTGCTCTTTCTGCCGGGCGAATCGTTCTTCTCTGCCGCCCTCGAGCAGGACCGCTCGCTCATGGAAGACGCGATGGCCAACAAGGTGTTCCTCGCCACGCCCACCACGCTCATGGCCCTCTTGAACGTCGTGGCCCACGGCTGGCGCCAGCAGGAAATGGCCGAGAATGCCGAGCGCATCGGCGAGGCTGGCAAGGAACTCTTCGAACGCCTCGTGAAATTCGTCGAACACTTCGCCGGCATCGGCGACGGCCTCAGGCGGGCCGTCAAAGCCTACGACGGCGCCGTCGGCTCATACGAAGCCCGCATCCAGCCTGCCGCGCGGCGGCTTGCCGACCAGGCCGCCATTTCCGATAAGGCCCTGCCCGAAGTCCCCGCCATCGACGGCCCCACTCGCATGCTCGGCCCGGGCGAGGAGTCGAAGCCCGCGGAGGGGTAGGGGCGAGCAAGTGGCCTCTCGAACAACACGCGCCCATCAAGATGGGCGGCTAACCAAACAGCATCGCGCTGGGCATTGCGCTTGGCATCGCGCCTGGCGACGCGCCGAATGATGTTGATTCTTGGTTAGCCGCCCATTCTAATGGGCGTGTGTTTCTTGTGATGTTGTTTCTTGGTTAGCCGCCCATTTTAATGGGCGCGTGTTTTTCGATGGGGGGCAGCGGCACCGAGCCTTGGCGCTAGCGCCAGGGCCGATTGACACAATTTTGTCCCTCCCCCGAGGCGGAAAATCCGACGCGGCGAAAAAACTTCGCGCGACGTAACCACTTGCGCCGCCGCAACTTATAGATCGAACCCTCCGCCGCCACACCGCAACAACCCCTTTCGGGTGAGCAAAGACGTGGACTGTGGGCCTTTAAGGGAGGGACTTGGCGGCGCCGAGCCTTCCCGACCAGTGCCGGGTGGCACCAGGTAATTTACATTAGGCCATAGGAGACCCAGACATGCCGAAGACCGCCGAAGTTGCGGCCCGCAAGTGCACGACCTGCGGCCAGGTGAAGCCGATCACGGAGTTCTCTCCGCACAAGCATTACCGCGGCGGCCGGCGCTGGCATTGCCGGGCCTGCGGCGCGGCAGACTTCCGGCGATGGCGGCAGGAGAACCTCGCCTATGCGCGCCTGCGGGACCGCCGTTACCGCGCACGCCAGAACGCCAGTCGCAGGACCAAGGCCGCCCGCCGCGCAGACCGCAATCCTGCGCTGTCATACTGAGCGGGGGGGCGTGTCGCTCGGTGGCAAGCAAGTGCGGCAGCGGGCTTACAGCCGCAGGGTCGTGCGGCGGCCGTCGAACAGAATCTCGACGCTGCGCGGGCTGATCGCCACGACCGTGGCGCCGTCGATCGTCTCGCCTACGCCGGTGACCTGGCCGTTGATGATCGCGGTCGGCGCCCGGGCGTTGTAGAAGATCGAGGTGACCTTCAACTTCGGCGGCTCCGCGGCTGGCCGAGGTGGCTTCGGCGCCGGGGCGGCGGCCGCAGAGGGCGCACCCGCCGGCGCGGCGGGCTTGGCCTCAGCGGGGCGGGGCGGGCCGGCAGGCGGTGTTGTGAACGCCGACGAAAGGCGGGCCGGGTAGGCCACGTCCATGGTCGCAAGGCGGCTGTCGGTCGGCGTGAGCGGGAGGTCGCCGCCGGCCCCGGCCTGCGATTTGCGGGCGTCCAGGAAGAGCGTCGGCGGCGATGCGAAGACATCCTTCACTGGGGTTGCTGAAGCGGCTGTCGCGAGCAGGTCGGAAGCCCCCGGCCGCGATTGCGGCGGTGCGGCGGTGCGCGGCGACGGCGGTACGCCGCCGCGGGCGGAGGCGGCGGGGCCGGACGCAGCGGGCACGGTCTGTTTCAGGAGGGTCTTGCCGGCGGCCGGCGGCGCCGCGGCCGCAGTGAGCGAGGCCGGAACGGTCGGCGCGGCAACGAGGTCCGCGGGCGTACCTGCGGTCAGTTTCCAGAGGCAAATGCCGGTGACCAGGATGGCCAGCAGCGCCCCGCCGAGGACGGTGGTCTGGACGGTCTGCCAGCGGCTGGTCTCGGTCGTCGGCGCGGCGGGCGGCGGCTGGGTCGCGGCGGCGGCCCTTGTGTGGGAGACCGGCGGAGGCGGCGGCAGCGGCTCCGGACGCCGGGGGCCTTCGGCGTCGGCCCGTTTGAGGGCTTCGTTGATCAAACTCATCAGAGGGCTTCCTTGAGCAACTCGGAGGCGGCCAGTTGGGCCAGGCGGCGGTCGATCTGCCCGGTCTGGTAAACGTAGCCCGCCAGCAGGGCCTTGTCGCCGATGGCGTTGATGAGCCTGGGCGTACCGTGGCTGAACCGGAAGATCTCGTCGACGGCCTCGGAGTCGAAGCGGACGGTGGGCGTCTCGGCGTTCTCGGAGGCGACCGCCACGCGGTGCCGCAGGTACGCCTCGGTGTCGGTCGGGTCGAGCGTCTGAAGGTGAAAGCGGACGGTGATCCGCTGGGCGAGTTGCCGCAGTTCCGGGCGGGCGAGTTTCTTGCGGAGTTCGGGCTGGCCAAGGAGGACGATCGGGAGGAGTTTCTGCCGGTCGGTCTCGAGGTTCGAGAGCAGCCGCACCTGCTCGAGGCACTCGATGGTCATGTCCTGGGCCTCATCGATGATGAGGACGGCGTCCTGGCCGGCGGCGCTGGTCTTCAGGAGGAACTCATTCAGGGCACTCAGGTATCCGAGGCGGTCGCGGCGGACGGCCTCGATGCCGAATTCCTCGATGATCGCCCGCAGCAGTTGGATGCCGCTCAGCATCGGGTTCAGGATGAGGGCCGTGTGGTACTGGCCGCCTAGTTCCTTCAGGAGCGCGCGGCAGAGGGTGGTCTTGCCAGTGCCCACTTCGCCCGTCAGCGCGATGAAGCCTTTGCGCTCGCGGATGCCGTAGAGGAGGTGGTCGAGCGCCTCGCGGTGCTGGGCCGTGAGGTAGAGGAACCGCGGGTCGGGCGTGATGTTGAACGGCTCTTCGCGCAGCCGAAAGTATTCCCGATACATGGCGCGACCTCGCTCCGCCCGCCTGGTCGGTGACCGGCGGCGGCAGGTGCCTTGGACGCTCTCTACCCATAAACTCGGCAGGCGGCCGGTCGGGTCTTGAGGGGAAACGGCCGGGCGGGTAGAGTAGCGGGCCGAGGCCGGCCGGTCGATAGCAAGGAGCCACTGTCATGGGCAAGGAATTTCTGGCACAGGATCCGTGGCGCGTCCTGCGCATCATGGCGGAATTTGTGGACGGCTTTGAGATGATGACGCAGGTGCCGCCGGGCATCAGCGTGTTCGGCTCCGCCCGATCCAAGCCCGGCCAGATGTACTACGAGAAGGCCGTCCAGGCGGGCCGGTGCATCGCCGAGGCCGGATTCTCGGTCATCACGGGCGGCGGGCCGGGCATCATGGAGGGCGCCAACAAGGGGGCCAAGGAGGCTGGCGGCGAAAGCGTCGGCCTCAACATCATCCTACCCTTCGAGCAGGTGGCCAACCCGTTCCTGACGAAAGTCATCAATTTCCGCTACTTCTTCGTCCGCAAGGTCATGTTCTCGAAGTACGCCGTGGGCTTCATCTTCTTTCCCGGCGGCTACGGAACTATGGATGAATTTTATGACACGATAACCCTGATACAGACGGGCAAGATCCACCGGCTGCCGGTGGTGCTGCTGGGGCGGGACTTCTGGGAGGGGCAACTGGAGTGGATCCGCAAGACCATGCTCGGGAAGTTCGAGAACATCTCGCCCGAGGACCTCGATCTACTGCACCTGGAGGACGACCCCCGCGAGGCCGTCCACTACATCTCCGACCACCTCGCCCCGCGCGACCGCGAG
>JAPLMO010000327.1 GCA_026386995.1 Planctomycetota bacterium
GGGTCCTTGGCCGTCAGGTCCCACAGCCGGGCCGTCTTGTCATTACTCCCCGTGACCAGCCATCGGCCGTCCGGGCTGATGGCCACACACCCACACTCAATCTTGTCCTCATGTCCACGCAGGACGATCGGCACCGCGGCCGGGTCCTTGGCCGTCAGGTCCCACAGCCGGGCCGTCTTGTCCAGACTCCCCGTGACTAGCCACCGGCCGTCCGGGCTGATGGCCACACACAAAATCCTGTCCTCATGTCCGCGCAGGATGATCGGCGCTGCGGCCGGGTCCTTGGCCGTCAGGTCCCACAGTCGGGCCGTCGTGTCCGCACTCCCCGTCACCAGCCACCGGCCGTCCGGGCTGATGGCCACACACAAAACCTCCCTCTCATGTCCGCTCAGGGGACGGCCCCCTACCCGGGCCAGGGCATCACGCAACGCCTGTTCAGCCTCAGGAATCCTTGGTTCACCGTGGCGCAGGGTAGTCTCCAAGGCCTCCATCGCAAGACGCAGGCCCTGCTGGGGATATCCGCTAAGGGCGCTGCCCGACTGGGCCGCGAGGCGCTGGGCGTTGGCCATGCGGGTCTGTCGCTCGGCCTCCAGCCGCTGTACGGTCTCCCGATCTGCATTGTCCTGGGCCTCTTCTCTCGCCTCGGCCTCTCTCGCTGCATTGTCCTGGGCCTCCGCCGCACGGCGTTGGGCCACAACTCCAAAGTACGTGGAAACCCCAGTGCCCGCCAGCAGCGCGACAACCGCCGCCGCCGCAAGGCCCGCGATAAGCGGCTTCCGCTTGCACCATCGCCGCATCCGCCCCAGCGAGCCTATCGGCCGGGCCTCGATCGGCTCGTAGGCCGCGTACCGCCGCAGGTCCTCCGCCAGGGCCTGGGCCGTGGGGTACCGCCCCTCCGGGTCGTGGGCCAGGGCCTTGAGGAGGAGCGCCTCCAGTTCCTTGTCCACCGCCTTCGCGAACTGGCGTGGCCGGCGGACCTCTTCCTCAGCGATCCGCCTCAGGACCTCCAGCCGCGTGCCGGTGAGGTCGTGCGGAAACTCGCTCGTCAAGAGCCGGTACAGGATCACTCCGAGGCTGTACACATCGGTCCGGGTATCGATCAGATTCAACTTGGCCGCCGCCTGTTCGGGCGACATGTACGCCGGCGTCCCGGCCACATCCCCGTCCATCGAAACCGCCAGTTGCGCCTCGTCTTCGATAAGGGCTTTTGCAAGCCCGAAATCCAGGACGTGCGGCTGGCCATCCGGCGTCACCAGGATGTTCGAGGGCTTCAGGTCCCGGTGGATCACGCCCCGCTGGTGCGCGTGTTGCACCGCTTCACACACCGTCCGCATGAGCGGCAGGACCTGCCGCTGCGAGAGGCCGTGCCCGGCCACGTACTGATCCAAGTGCACGCCCTCGACGAGTTCCATGGCGTAGTAGTACACGCCCTGGTACAGGCCGCTCTCGTAGACGCGGGCGATGTGGGGATGCTCGAGGCGGGCGGCGAGTTCGACTTCTCGCTCGAAGCGCAGCCGGGCCTTCGACGAAGCGAACCCCCCGGCACGGAGCAGCTTGAGGGCGACCGGACGACGCGTGCTGAGTTGCACGGCCCGCCAGACGATGCCCATGCCGCCTTCGCCCAGCGGTCCGAGGATCTCGTAGCCTTCGACCTGTGGCAAGGGGCGGCTGGGCTCGCCTCCTCCCCCCGACCCGTTCCCGCTCAGCGTCGGTAGGTCGCCCTGGTCATCGCGGTCGGCCATCTGAGCACTCTTTTCGGAAGGTCGGGGGGCAGCGGCTCCCCGACGGCCCTTCGCTCATCGATACGCAAACGCTTCGATCACCCTGCGCGGGTGGCCTTCGGACCCGAGACGCGACGGGGCCTGCGTTTTCCGCTCCCTAAGCCGGCTCGCGGCGGAGCAACCCTAGCACGGTGATGTCATCATGCTGGGGCTGGTCGCCGCAGAACTCGCGCACGCCGCGCGTGATCGCGCCCACCAGGTCCTGGCTGGACGTAAAGGGCGTTCCCTTCAGCAAACTCATCAGCCGGTCGAGGCCGAACCTGTCTCCATCGGGCGAGGCGGCCTCCGTTACCCCGTCGGTCACTGCCACCAGCGCCGTCCCGATCTCCAGGACGGCATCATCGTGTAGGAATGCTGCCGACGACAGGCCGAGCGGGAGGTTGTTGGGTTGCCCTAGCTCCGACACCTCCCCCGAGCCCCGAACGAGGAGCGGCAGGATGTGACCGGCGTTCAGATACGTGAGCCGGCCGGTGGGCGGGTCCAGGAGGCCCATGAACATGGTCACGAACATGCCGTCTGGCAGGTGGGCCGCCATGTGGCGCCCCACCTGGGAGACCGCCTCGGCGGGGTCAGGCCGGGAGTTGACGGCCGCGCGGAGCGCCGCCTGAAGGTTCGCCATCACGAGCGCGGCCGGGAAACCTTTGCCGGAGACGTCCCCGACCGCAAAGGCGACGCGCCCGTCCGCCAGGAGCCAGATGTCACAGTAGTCCCCGCCCACCCACAGGGCAGGCTCATAGGCCAGCGCCAGGTCCAGGCCAGGAGCGATGTCCAGCGACCGTGGGACCAGGTTCGACTGGATCTCCCGTGCCATGGCCAACTGGTGGTCCAGGGCGCGCCGCTCGGCCACATCCTCCGTCCGAAGAATGCTCTGTCCCACGAGGCCGACTTGGCGAGCCGCCACACGAATGAAAGCCAAGGCATCCGCCCCCGCCTGCTCCGCGGAAACCTCCAGATAGAGCAGGTCAGCCCAGTCCTCGCCGGCCCCGATGGGCGCGCAGAACACCGCCCGGGAGCGCTGGCCATCGACACCCGTAAGGCCGAGTTGTCCGTCGCTCAGGCGAACGTTGCTGGCCACGACGGCTTGCCCGGACTCTACAGCGGCCCGGATAGGTGGGCGCGCCGGCGCCGCGTGGCGCCCGCAGGATGAGGACCGCCGTCTCGAACATCTCCCCGAGCCATCGGCAGACCTCCGGGTAAAGGTCCCCCGAACCGACCACATTGGCCAGGCACTCGCCCATCCGGTCGAGGTCCATCAACCGCTTCTTGGAGAGGGCCTCCTGATCTTCGTGCGGCCTCTGGATCAGGTCCTGGTCCGATGGGGCTTCCACGAGCGACACGGTGGTCGTGACCGTCTCGTCCGCCGGGATGCGCTGGTCCAGCGGCACCGCCAACTTCAGCGTGAACGGGCCGATACGGATGCGTTCCCCCGGCGTCACCGTCCCGGACTTCACCCGCCGCCCGCCGACCCACGTCCCGTTGTGGCTGTCGAGGTCCTCCACAATCCATCGTCCGAACGGGTCCTGATACAGCCGCGTGTGCTGCCGGGAGACCATCGGGTCATCCAGGCATACGCCACAGGAGCCGGCCCGGCCTATGAACACAGTGCCGGGAGCCAGCGTGACGCTCCATGAACGTCCAGCGCGGGACACGGTGATCTCAGGAACCGGCGTGACGGCGGCTGACATGACGCCCTCCACAGACTGAGGTGTTCCCCATGCGCTGGACAGATTTGGGACTGAAATAAGATGGTCTTTTTTGTGTCGTCGGCCCCCAACTGAGACAGAAGGGAACGGGGCCACGCGGGAAGTCCGCCCCCTCCTGCCGCCTTGTATGGTTCCGTTATCCTCCTCTCTTCCGTCAGTTCTGCAAGCATAAAACGATTCGCTCCGCGCGGGCCAGGCCGAGGTACACCTGTCCCTACTAAAAACTCCATCGGCGTCGAACCCTGCGGGTTTTTGAGATTCCGCTGTTGTGCGGCGTCGCCTTTGCACCAATTCACAGCGGCGATCGGTTCGCCGACCGGCACAAAGGGACCGTTTTTTGCCAACTCGGCGCAGAGAACCTTCACGGAACGGGTTGGAGAGAACTCGGATTCCGTCACGCCGCCCGTGTGTAGAGGTGGTGTAAGCCGCCGAGATAAGGCGTCGAAATGACCTCGCCTTTCTCGGGCGGCTCCAGCGGGTGTTATTTGCTGACAACCTCCTGGCTGATGCGCGTGTCAAGGCTTCCGGCGGCCCACGCCCACGTGTGGACACAGGTGAGCCTCGCCAGGGAGATGGCGTGGAGCAGGGCGGACTTGACGTGGCGGCTCCAGTGATTGGGTAGAAACAGGTTCGGGCAACCGTGGTTCTCTGGCAAATCAGCCTCCGAAAGAAGTTGTGAGCGGGCGTGTCGGAGGCTACCATAAGTGCCGGTAAAGAAACAGATGTGCCGTTAGGCGAAGGGCACGAAAATCGGTGGACCAGTACACCATTGAGCGGTTGTCGCGACAACCGGAGGGGCGGTTTCCAGCGGTTCTAGCGGTTCCAGCGGTATGCGGATTTCGGCCGTAAGTCGTTGCGGAAAATGTAATTACAGCAAAATCAACAACTTGCGCTCAATGGGGGGAAAGAATTAGCAAACCGTCGCTTTCGGCCGCTCAGCCACCTCTCCGCTTTAAGTATAAACACATTCAATCATGATACTTAAACTGAACTACGATATTTTCCAGAAACATTCGACGGCAACCGAACAGGGGTCAGAACCCCCCAAATGTTCAAGGCCCCCGCCTGTGCCGCGAACCGCACCTGCAAAACACCGGCACATGATACCATTTCGTCCCACCTCCTGCAATAGGGATAAGGTTGTGAAAGAGTAACCATACCGCGCATGCGGCCGTTTTCAAGTCTCACGTGCCCAAAAAAAGCCCCGCGCGGCGAAGGAACTCATCCACCGCCGCGGCCATCCGGCGGCCCTGGGCGATCGCGCGGACCACCAGCGAGGCGCCGGCAACGGAGTCGCCGGCGGCGAACACGCCCGGAACGCTTGTCATGAAGTCCGCATTGACGCTCAGGTTGCCGCGCTCGTCAACCGAAAGGCCCAACTCCTCGACGATCGGGCCGTGCTCCACGTGCACGAATCCCAGGGCCAGCAGCACCAGGTCGGCCTTCAACTCGAATGCGCTGGAGGGGACTTCCTTGAACGTCCGCCGCCCGGCGGCGTACGGCTCGCGCCACTCGATTCGCACGCACTTGAGGCCCCGCACCCGCACGCCGCGCCCCAGGAACTCCTTCGTCAGGACGCTCCACATTCTTTGGCAGCCTTCCTCGTGGCTGGAGGAGGTGCGGAGGATGACGGGCCACGTGGGCCACGGGTTGTCGCAGGCGCGCTCGCGCGGCGGCTCAGGCAGAAGTTCGATCTGCGTGATGCTGCGTGCCGCCTGGCGGCGGGCGGTGCCGACGCAGTCCGAGCCCGTGTCGCCGCCGCCGACGACGACCACGTCTTTATCCTTCGCGAGAATCTCCTCGGTGTGCGGAATCGTCTCGCCGGCGTTGCGGCGGTTCTGCTGCACGAGGTACTCCATCGCGAAGCGGATGCCTTCGAAGCCGCGGCCGGGGATCGTA
>JAPLMO010000143.1 GCA_026386995.1 Planctomycetota bacterium
ACAGGTTCGGTTGTTGGTGAGGCCTCACCGGTTGATCGAAGCGACAGACTACCACCCCGCGGCGCCTAGCGCAACCCTAACATGGCCCGAACGCGCAGAAATTTTGCGTGACATGAAAAACTAGATGCAATTGCCCTGCGCAGGAGGCGAAGGTCAGAAACTGAAGTTCAGGCCCGTGTAGAAGAAGTCGCGGGGGTGGCGGTCGGTGTAGGCGTCGCCGGGGTAGAACCGGCCGTAGCGGACGGTCCACGACAGGTCGCTGAAGATGCGCCATTCCAGGTAAAGATCGACCTCGTTGCCGACCTCGGGAGACCGGCGGTTGGCGCGGAAGTCGCTGGTGGGCCCCTCGTGATCCGCCTTGAAGAGGAAATAGTAGTCCGCGCCGACGTCGATGCGGCCGGCGCCGGTCTTCTTCTCGTACGGCGTCATCTTGCCGCCGAGGCGCACGAACTGGAGGTTCGAGAACCGCGACCCGAGCGCCAGGCCGGAGTTGACGTAGCCGAAGCCCTGGAACTCGCGGTCCACCGTGCCGCGACGGTTGCCGTTCAGTGCCGAGATGGCCGTCCCGCGGTCGGGGTCGCCGCCGGCGTATCCGTACTCGCCCGTCAGGACCGGCTTCATGGGCTTCTGGACGTAATAGTCCAGTTGCGCGTTGAAGGCGTACGCCCGCACCGTCTCGGTGCCGTCGACCTGGGCGTTGGCGGCGCCCTTGCCGACCTCCCAGAGGCTCTCGATGGCGTAGTTGAGGTTCTTGATTACGGAGCCCTTGCTGCCGATGCCGTAGTATCCGGAATCGTAGTCGAAGTCCTGCGTCGGCAGGCCGTCGTCGGTCATGTGCTTCTGAATGACGAAGAACGCGTACGGGGCGTGGCCGTCGATGCCGCGGTAGGTCAACTGGCCGCCGTAGAACGCGCGGCGTGTGGTGTCGAAGCGGGGCCCGAATCGCTCGATGTCGTCCTGTCCACGCGGCGAATGGCCCGCGAAGCCCATGAACGCCCAGTCCTTCGTTTCCACTTCAAACTGGCCGGCGTCGAGGACCTTGCCCAGTGCTATGCCGCGCCCCACCTCGATGTACTGCCGCCCGCCGCGTATGTACAGGTTCAGCGGCCAATTCTGGCCGGCGTACTTCGCCACGGCCTTGCCGACGTCCAACTCGTAGTAGCCGACCTCGAGGTTCGGCCCCTCAACGTCGTGTTGGCGCAGGCCCTGTGCGTCGCCGGGGGCGAAGTCGATGTAGCTGAAACGCATGCGGGCGAAGACACGGTGGACCTCGTCGAATCGCACCTGCGTCCAGAGGCGAAGGTCCTGGACCGTCAGGTCTCCGTTGGCGTCGTTCTGGGTCGTAAAGTGGATGTAAGAGGGAATGTAGAAGCCGCCCCACTCAACCAGCAACTTCTGCTCCGCGGGCACCGCGGCGTCCAGTCGCTCGCGGATGTCCTTTTCGTAGAACAGGCTCCGCTGGAACATGTCCGACGGCTGGGGCGGCCGAGCGGGCGGCGCGGCGGCGAAGGCCGGAGCGGCCAACAGCAAGATCGCCCCCATTATGATGAACGGCGAAAGTCGGCTCATCCCCGCTCCGTTGGGTACAATACCAGACGCGAAACTTGGGCATACGGTAGCCATGCGCAAGGCTCCGCGTCAACTAAAATGCTGTTGTCCAGGTAAGGCCTCAGTTTCGGGCGCTTTCCCCTATCGGGTGTGGCACGGCTGGCTTGTCCAGCCGTGGCGGATGGCCCGCGGCGCTGCCCACGGCTGGACAAGCCAGCCGTGCCACATTCCACAATCTAGAGCGCCCGTAACTGAGGCCGTACGTTGTCCAGCCGCGAAGGGATTTTTTCGGTGCTCCGACAACGGCCCTTCTGACCGGCCTGCCCAAATTGCCCAGATTGTCAAGTGCTGCCTTACGCGCACCCACGCCGGCCGCCAAGTTCCCCGAGACGCCCGAAGGCCAGAACCGGACGCGCGCAGCGCAACGGTTACTCATGGAGCGATTGACAGCGCTACCCCCCAAGGGCGAAAAGCCCGCTGACCGTTAAAAAAACGGGAAATTAACGGCGGCGACGGAGCGCCATAAGGCCGCCGGCGGCCAGAAGACCGAGCGTCGCAGGCTCGGGCACCAGGCCGTACCGCAGGTTGTCGATCCCCCACCGGCCATCGCCAGACGCATCCAGTTGGAGGCGGGTTATCCGCGGCTGGTCGTTCCGGTAGACCCCGAAGAACTCGGCCGAGTCCCCGGACCCTTGCGTGGTCTCGAGGTGGGTGCTGGCCGTGCCGCCTCCGACAAACGTGATGGTGATATCCGTCCCGGTGTGGTCGATATCGTACAGCGAGACGTAGTCTACGGGGCGGGCCGAGAAGTCGAGTTCCAGGTAAGCCTGTTCGTCGTGGGCCAGTGCATACGTGCCGATGGGGTTCGAGCCGCCGAACCAGGTGGAACTCGACTGGACGGCAGCCGAAGGCGTACCGGGCCCGGTGTCGCGGATGACCAGTTCGCCCGGCAGAAGGCCGGCGACGCCGGAGAGGTTCTGCCCGACCGTGAACCCCGTCTCGAAGTCCTCAAGGAACTCCGGCAGGCAGCCGATCTGGCTGAGCCATGCGTTCAGGGCGGCCACGTTGCCCGAGGGCGTATCGCTGTTGACCAGGTATACGCCGGCTTGGGCAGCGCCGACCACCGCCATCAGTCCGACAGCCACCACCACGGCCGGACGCACGATCATCAGCCATCTCCTTCCTCGGTTGGGCGTCGGACGGTTCCGCCGCTCCTTGCGGCGAGCCAGCGCGCCCAGCGCCAGAATCACAACGCTTACCACCGCCGCCCTTGCCACGCCTCTTACGCTGATCATCGCCAATCTCCTTTTCATGCCATGCTGTTTACCAAAGAAAAAGGGCGGTCTCCGGTACTCCCCCGGAAATCGACCAAGCGTTACAAAGTCGTACTGTCTTTGCTGAGGACGGGCCGTGCCGCTCACTCCCGAAAGCGACCCGGCCCGGCTACCTTCAGCAAGAGTAAGTATAAATCAGGAACTGCGGCAAAGCAACCGCTTTCCCCCTCTGCGGGTAGTGCGTCAGTCTCGGTGGCTGATGTGGCACGGCTGGCTTGCCCAGCCGTGGGGAGCGTCACGAATCTTCGCCACGGCTGGACAAGCCAGCCGTGCCACATCCCCTATAACTGACGCAGTACCTCTGCGGCCAAAGCAAGTTGACACCTGCCCGCGCCAAGATCTGCCCGGCGCGCCCATAGGCGAACATGCGAACACGCTGCGCGGGCTTGCAGGGACTGACGCCCGCCGGCGTGTCGCCGTACAGGCGTTTCAGGTGGCGCATGGCGGCCTTGATGGTCCAGAGTTCGCTCGATGGCTTGCCGTCCTGGAGGACGTAGTCCCTCGTCCACAGTGAGTGCATCATACCCCTGCGGCTAATTCAAATCCACCCAGGCGCCCGTGCGCACGGTCACCGGGCCGAGCAGGCCGGATTCCTGCAGCGGTTGGTCCTTTTTCCACAGCCGCCAACTGGCGAAGGTGAAGCGGCCGGTGGAACTGGGCTTGCCGTCGAGCAGCCACTGCGGCCATTTCATGAGCGTGCCGTTCTCATGGCGTTCGCTGTCCTCGGGCAGGAATTCGTCGCCGATCATGCGGTTGATGGGCAGGTTGGTGACCTTGATCTCAAGCGTGTTGCTGCCAGCCTTGATCGCCTGCGTCGCGTCCACCCGGTAGGGCGGTTTCCACAGAACCCCGAGGTTCTTGCCGTTGAGTGAGACCTCCGCCATCACCGCGACTTTGCCGAGGTCAAGGAAGACGCAGGTGCCTTGCTTGGGCGCGCCAGCCACGGTGAAGGTCGTGCGGTAGGCGGCGGTTCCGGAGTAGTATTTGATGCCGTCCTCGGGGCGCTTCGACCAGTCCTCCAACTTGTCAAAGGCGGCCTCCGCGGGACCGCCACCTTTCGGGTCAAACTTGACTTGCCACTGCTTGCCGATTTCCAACACTTTCGGCAGTGTCGGGACGTCGCAGCCATGACTGTGGCCAGACTCGGTTTTGATTTCGTAATGGCCGGGCTGCCAGGCGCCGAGGACGAGTTGGCCGCGCGCGTTGCGACGGATTTCGGCCTGCGGTTCCGCCAGGTCAAAGGCGGTGAGAACGATGATATCGGGGTCAGTGGCACTGGCGGTCAGTTGCTTGCCACCGGTCGTGTATTCAATCGCCAGTGTCTTGACCACGCCTGAGGCGGGATCGCCGCCCGCCGCCATCTGTGCGACTTGGAATTCGAGTTCACCGGCATCGAGGCGTTGCTGCACGGCATTGCGGACGTCGCGCGTGCGCGCCGGATCATTGAGAACACCGTAAAGGGCCTTGGTAACCGTAACTTTCCCCGCCGCGGCAGCCACCGGCAACACCGGCTGGCCGTCATGCGTCACGGACACCACGGGATCCACCTTTTCGCCGCTCTTGCGGAACATAACGAACACTGACTCGCTTGGCTGCAGCGAGAGGGCGACATGAACCACTCCGTCCCGCTCATGGAACACGGCCGCGCGTTCGGTTAGGCCGGTCTCCGGCCTCCAGAATTCCGGCTGCCTGCCGGGGGAGCGGAATTCGGCGACCGTCTTCACCGGGCGCGGTTGGGGATTGGCGACGAAATAGATGTCGGTGTCGCCCGCCACCCGGTGGATGTAGTTGAGCCGTGCCTTGCTTTTGAAATCAGGCGGCACGCCCATCTCGGCGAGGACCTGTTCGGGCGATTTATGGGTCACGATCTTGCCGTTGGCCCACATCTCGGCGGCCAGTTTCTTCACTTCCGCGTCGCACTGCGGATAACCTGTCAGGCTCGGCGACCTGTTGGGGGCCGGACCGACGATTTTCGCCCCGGCGTCGGCCAGTTCCTTGATCTTGCGCAGCAACTGCGGCGTCATGGTCTCCATGTTTTGCAGCGCGAGCACGCGGTAGCTCATGCCGTCGGGCAACACGAGGCGGCCGTCCTTGACCTGCATGCGGGTGAGAATGACCTCGGAGGTGCAGTTGTCGAAGTCGTAGCCATTGCGGCTGTTGGGGTCGCCCCCCGGCAAGTAGCAAATGTCCGCTACAAAAAGCCCCTGGCGCAGCAGATAGTGGCAGCGGGCAAGATATTCATGCCAGGGCTTGGTTTGTTCCCACCACGTCTGGGTACGTTCGTAATGCACGCCCCAGGGCCCCATCATCATGCCGGGCTTCGGGTTCAACCACGGCTGCATCGCATAGCGGTGGAAGACAAGGCGGTTCACGCCGAGGCACATCGCCCGATCGCCGATCGCCTTGATGGTGGCGGGGTGTAGGAGAAAGCGTTCCGGGTCGCCGGCGGTGAATGCCTCCGCCCCGACGACGGGTTTGCCGTAGGTGTGCGCTGCCGACGACATTGCCTTGCAGGTGTGGAACATGCCGCCGTCCACCCAGAACTCGGCCATCGGTTCGTCGGCCCGGCCCGCATACACGCCCGAGTCCGTCACCGAGTCCGTAGGGCCGCCGTAAGCTTCGATCGAAAAACGCATCCCGTTTTTACGAGCGAGATCGCGCAGGTGGCCGGCATAGTTATCCACGATCAAATCCGCAATAGTCTGGCGCAGATCGCCGAGGAATCGCTCGGAGACCTCCAAACTCTGCACCACCCGGCCGCTCATCGCGGGCAGAAACGGCAACAAATCATAGCCGCGGCGTTTTTGAAACTCCTCGCGCATCCGCGCCGTCCAGTTTTGCGCGCCGTTTTCCCAACTGTCCACGTGCGTGGCGACGAGGCTTTTTCCGGCCAGCGGTCCGACATCGGCGATCAATTTGGCCATCATGCCGTTGAAGGCCGCCTCACTGCCTTCCTTGCTCAGCTTGTCGCACTCCAGGCCGTGCCCGGTGTCAGGTGCGGGCAAGGTCTTCGCGCCCGTGCTGGTATGGCCGAAGCGCATCACCGTCCACTTGCCTGCGGGCGGGTCCCACACAAGATTGCCGTCCTTGTCCATCTTGCTGGTGAGGTCCACGATGCGACCGCGTTCAATCACCATCTCAGGCGGCACCACATTCGTGGCGGGGGCCTTCAAGTTGGAGTCAATTCCGTAGCCCGCCTTGGCCTGGATAGACTCGATGCGGAACGCGCCGGGGGTCGGCATCGCGAGCACCGCGATCTCCCGGTAAAACCCTTCAACCGTTTCAGGCTGCGGCAGATTGCCGTCGAAATGTTTCGCCCCTTCCACGCTGGTTTCACTCCAGACGACTTTTTGCATGGACTCAGCAGGCTTGATCCACGGCCCGCCGCTGCCGTTCCAACCGGCATCGTTGTTCATGTTCACTTCTAGACCCAGCCGCTGGGCCTCGGAGACCCCGAACTTGAAAAGCGCACGCCACTCGCCGCTCATAAAGGCCACCGGCCCCTTGGGTGTACCCTGGTCCACCTCCATGATCAACGCACCGCCGATACCCACTCGTTTCATGGCTTCCAAGTCGGCAGTGATGCCCTCCCTGGTGATGTTACCATTGAGCCAGAACCAGTACACCCAAGGCCGGGCCGAATCAGGCGGCGCTGCAAAATTCTTCGCAAGATCCTCTTTCGCCTGCACCATCCCGGCCAGCGAACCCAACACCAGCAACATAATCAACAGCCTCTTCATGATTTACCTCCGTATTACCTCGTCATTTTGACCGGCTATTTTTCACAGCCGGAGGTCTTCAGCAGATTGCTGATCGCGCCTGAGAACGTATCGCCGATCAACACATCCAATCTGCACTTCCGCTGGTCTGCCACGCGCTGCAACTGGTCGAACCGTCGCATGCTGACGCTTTGCTGTGGTCCTGGAAGAATGACGGCGTTGGGGATTTCCATCCACGCCTCGCGGGCACGGAGCTCTCCTTTGTTTCTAAAACCTTCAGAGTCCATGTCTCCTATTTCGCCAGCATATTAACAACATCCGCGGTGCGGGACTGTGGTGTCACCGTAAGCGCCGTCACTTTGCCGTTACGGAGTTCCCCTTCCACCGTGGTGTTGTATGGCGCATGCAGCTTGAAAGAGACATTCCACTCCTTTGGCCAGGCCGGGAAAAGCAGCATCTTCTTGCCCTCGCACTGCAGGAGCATGGTCTGCGTCGTGTTGAGAATGTTGCCGCCGTGGCAATGGTCCGGGACCCAGTCGTAGTTCGGTCCCCAGAAGGCCGGGAAGCGGCTGCCGCCGTGCTTGCTCGACGCATTTTGGACCAGCATCCGCCGCGCTTCGTCGGTCAATCCCAGCATGGCCGCCTGGATGGCCGACTGCTGCCAGCCATTGAAAGCCTGCTCGATGCGAGCCGCAAAGGTGTTCCGTCCGATCTCCAGATCCGGTTTGCCGACGCCGTAAATCCGGAAGGGAAACACCGTATACAATTCGGGATTTTCACAGTTGCTCCGCCCGCCGAACTTCTCCGCCGGCAGGACGTACTTCTTGCCGTCCCGCACGGTCATGGGGATCTCGGGGATCTCTTTCTGGAATCGCATCCAGCGCTGCCGCGCCGCGGCATCGGTCAGTTCCGGCGGCAAGGCCACGAGGCGCCCGAGCACCACGCGCAGAGCCGCGATATCCGTGGTGGGATTGGTGACGCCGCCTTGATAGGTTTCGACCGCCTGGGCAGGGCTGATGATCAGTTTGCCCGCCGCGTCGCGCTTGAAGCGGGTGTCGAAATGGAGGACCATGGCATCGGTCCAGGGCAGAATCTGCTGCTTGAGGAACCGCTGGTCCTGCGTGTGTTCGTAGTAGTCCAGCATCATCATCGACAGGTCGAGCCCGCTCGACCAGATCCAGCGGATGTACGAATTGACCATGTCGGAG